>CALFRW010000159.1 GCA_937919135.1 uncultured Haloplasmataceae bacterium | reverse complement strand
TTAAGTGCACCCTTAGCTTTATTAGCAAGCATAGTCCGGGCTTGTACGGGTGAGGTTTGTGTTCTTAATAATAGTTCTTCTGTAATATAAAATGAATCTTGCATATCACGAGCAGGATGTCCTTTCGGTAAATTCAGCATTTCAAAATTAAACTTATCCGTTTCAATTTCTGGACCCTCAGCAACTATATATCCCATGCCAATAAAAATATCTTCCACTTCCTCAATTACTTGATTTATTAAGTGCATTGTACCGATTTTATTCTTACGTGCCGGAAGTGTTACATCAATTTTTTCTGTTGCGAGTTTCCTCGCTAACAACTCTTTTTCTAATTCTGTTTCTTTTAGACCAATTGCTTCGATAATTTGTTGTTTCGTTTCATTAGAAACTTGCCCTAAAACCTTTCTTTGGTCTTGATCTAAATCTTTCATTACCTTCATTGCTTCTTGTATCGGTCCTTTTTTACCCAAATACTTGATCCGAACTTCATTCAAAGCTTTTAATTCATTACAGTTATTAACTTCTGTTAATGCTTTAACACTAATTTGTTTAAGTTTTTCTAACATTTTATCACCTTTCTTCAATATAAATATAAAAACGCCCTTATAATATAAGGACGTAAATTACGTGGTACCACCTTAATTGCGAACAATCTGTTCACCACTCGAAATGATAACGGTTATTACCGGATGCGATTAACATCATTCAAAAGGTGAATTCATTAGGCTTTATTATAAGTATACTTTCAGTCTCAGGTATACTCTTCCTAAATAATAAGTCTCTAATTACTACTCCTTTATCACTATTTTACGATATATTTTGTTATAGTATACACTAATAAAACATAAAAATCAATAACTAACAGCTACCACATTGTATATCCTGACAAACATGTTCTTGTGAACATGTATATTGAGGAATGTAGTGATGGCGATAAATAGTATGATTTACAACATGAGTATGTTTTGGACAAACATGTGGTACATCACGATAACAATATCGATGAACTACACGACATTGAGGAATTGGTTCTGGTTGAGGACAGCATCCTAAAGGACGATTACGATACACTAACGTCACCCCCCTAACATTATACGAGTCATTACTATACTATGAAACTATTTTAAATCTCCTTATAACAAATGTCCTAAAATCAATATTTATTTAAATTGTTTTTATGTGTTAAATAATTCGGACAGACCATTTTTAACGTATTATAGAATGCTTTTGAATGGTTATGATGTATAAAATGACATAATTCATGATAAATAACATAATCAATGATTTCTTCATCATACTTAATGATTTTAGAATTTAAACAAATTTTATTTTTAGTGTAATAACAAGTACCATATCGCCTTTTCATTCTAATTATTTTGAGTTCAGGTAAGGGTATCGTTTTAATTGCTAAAAACTTCTGATGACATTTTTTTAAGCGTTCATATAATAGTTTATGTGCTTCCTGTTTATAAAATTGATTAAAAGTTTCATTTAAATCAAATTGCGTCTTAAAAGTGATGACATTAGTATTTATCTCATAACTGAACCTAGAACCTTGATATAACAAATAATCATAGATTCGTCCCAAATAAAACATTTGTGTCGGCAATAATTGTTCCTTTTTATTATTAATCAATTTAAGGATTTTATTTTGATTATTTTTAATCAAACTAGCGATTTCTTTTAGTGTTGTATAATAATTAGTACTTACATTTATTTGATTCTTGTCATCAACACGAATATATGTATGCTTTATCCGTTTACGTTGTATTAATACAATATAATCGACATTATCTAGTTTAATTGTTGTTGCTTTTTTTTTCATAATGAGCCTCGTATGTATAAAATTTACTTTAAACAAAAAACTATATTTAGGAGGTTGATACAATGGATATAAATATTAGACGTGCTGTTTTACAAAACATGAACAAATCAACTTTTGACGATGTAAAAGCAACTGTCGATGATGCAATATCAAGCGGGGAAGAAAAAATGTTACCAGGACTAGGAGTACTATTTGAAGTATTATATAATTCTAGTAACCAACAAGGTAAACAAGAAATCCTTAATAAACTTGTACAAGGATTACAGTAGTATTAAAACCAACAACTTTGTTGGTTTTTTAAATACCCATTTCTTCATATACTTTACGCAAAATATCAGGTCGATCAGTAATAATACCATCAACACCTAATTCAATTAACGCTTTCATTTGTTCCTCGTCGTTTACAGTCCAATAAAATATAGCTATATTATGACGATGCGCATCTTTAATAAGATATGATTTTACTAGATCTGTATAATAACTACCAGCCTTTTCTTTAATTATTTGCTTGCGAATAAAACCAGGAAACTTATTTGCGGTTTTAGTTCGTTGCTCTGATAACTTTAGATCAGCAGGTAACATTAAAACACCATCTTGAGGACGATAAAAAAAGTCAATTCGTAATAAGGAAAATTTCACAAATTTAATTGCTTCATTTGTCGAAGCTGTAGTAATCATTTCTCCATTTGATTTTTCGCGAATTAATTTAATAATATCATCATCAAAAGCTGCGACAATCACATTATCTTTCATCCGGTGTTCATCGATTAACTGAATTAACTTATCAACAGCTTTTACCATTGTCTCATTACCGCTATTTTTTTTGGTATCTTTTAACTCTAAAATAAACATTTTATCTTTGTATTTTGTAAATAAATAATCTAATGTCGCTGGTACTATTTTATCCTTAATTATATCAATAGTTTCTAATCCTTGACCTTCAAAATTACGGAAATCCTCAGCAAAACTCGAATTAATATATTTTGAAACAATCTCATCATATGTCAGATTATTAATTAATTCTGGATCACTTATAGTACGTTCTAAGCTAATATCATGATGAGTTATTAATTTTTCATCATTAGTTAATGTTAAATCAACCTCAAATACATCATAATTATCCTCCTCTAACTTCTCAAAGGCATAAATTGTATTCTCTGGATATAATAATTTGGCTCCACCATGAGGAATTATTAGTGGCTTTGTTCCCTTTTCAACTATCCAAGGGTTTGGATTTGAATATTTAGGTGAAACAGGTAAGATTTCTAAAAAAATTATTACCCCAAATACTATTAAGACAAAAATAAAAATTGCTTTTAAAACCTTCACTCTATCACCTCATTACTTCTAACAATAATTATATCATAACCACATTAAAAATAAGTGTTTTTAGAAAGAAAACAATTATATTCACCTGATTATCAATACATATATTCATTGAAAATACACCTAGAATGTCGTAATAAAATAAAAACCCTCGATAAAAGTCTAATAAAATATTTAACTTAATTTCAAATTAAATTATTTATTTGGATTGTCAACACTTATTCGGACAAAATTTATAAAGAGTGATGTTTTCTGAATT
>CALFRW010000158.1 GCA_937919135.1 uncultured Haloplasmataceae bacterium | reverse complement strand
CAAACCGAGCTGGCAAAAAATATTGGTGTTGCGAGGCAGACAATACATTTAATTGAACAAGGAAAATATAATCCATCGATTAAATTATGCATCGCAATCTGTAAAGAACTAAATGTTACCTTAAATGAACTATTTTGGAATGAAAGTGAGGAATTATAATGAAACAAAAGTTTTCTGATGAAAGGATTAGACAGGAAACAAATAGAGTTTACCGTTCTGGATTTACCTTTTTGTCTTTATTAATATTGCTTGACATTATCGTTAAGTTAAGTAGTTGGGAATTAGAAAATAATTTTATTACTTTTTTTCTTACTGTGGGACTTGAAGTTATCATTCTCGTTGGAGTATTCTTAACTACTTCATTTATTTTAGCGAAAAAGGGGATTGCCTTAGGTGCATATGATTTAATGGAAGGAAGTTTCCCCAAAAAGAGATATGCTAGAATCTGTACAATTATTGGCCTAATCTTTGGTTTGACTACGATTATTAGAATGATTTATTTTGGTAGATCAGCTTTTTATCTTATTTACGACATTTTGTTTGGAATCCTATTCTTTTTAGTTGTCGCATTAATCACATTTATGAGCTTCTATTTATTTTTTTATCTGTTGTTTAAATATGCCAAACATTGTGCTAAGGAAATTCTCAGAAATGACATAAAGTAAATAAAAGGGATGATAACACTCATCCCTTTTATTGCCACGGAGCTCTTCGACCCCGATTTTTACCTTTACCTTTTGATTGACTCACATTAGTTCCTGGTCGCATTCCTCCAGGTTGGTTCATGTTATTCATCATTCTTTCCATTTCTCTTGGACTCATGTTCATCATTTTCCGCATCATTTGGCGCATTTCTTCAAATTGTTTTGTCATTTGATTTACTTCCGAAATATCTCTTCCTGAACCTCTAGCAATCCTGTGTTTACGACTTGAGTTAATAAGGTCAGGATTTTTACGTTCTTGCTCTGTCATTGAACTGATCATTGCGACAATATAATTAAATTTATTTTCGTCGATATCAATATTTTTTAATTGTGAACCTAGCCCTGGGATTAATTTAAGGAAACCTTTTAAATTACCTAAACGTTTAATTTGTTTAATTTGTTTTAAGAAATCATTATAATCAAAAGTTGCGTTTTTAAACTTCTTAGCCATTCTTTCCGCTTCTTCTTCATCAATCGCATCTTGGGCTTTTTCAATCAGCGTTAAGACATCACCCATGCCTAATATTCGATCAGCCATTCTTTCAGGATGGAAGACTTCTAATTGGTCTAGTTTTTCTCCAAGTCCCATAAATTTGATCGGTACACCAGTGACTCTCCGAATAGAGAGTGCTGCTCCACCTCTTGTATCGCCATCTAATTTAGTTAATACAACACCACTAACATTTAATTTCTCATGAAAAGATAATGCGACATTTACAGCATCTTGACCAGTCATCGCATCAACAGTTAATAAGATTTCATCTGGTTTTGCGACCGCTTTAAGATTTTCTAGTTCTAACATTAGTTCCTCATTAACATGAAAACGTCCAGCAGTATCAATAATAACTAAATCATGATGATTATCTTTCGCAAATTGTAATGCTTTTTCAACAATTTCTACAGGAGAAAAATTTGTTCCCAGTTCAAAAGTTGGGATATTTAATTGTTTTCCAATCGTTACTAATTGGTCAATAGCTGCTGGTCGATAAACGTCAGCAGCAACCATAAGGGGTTTTTTGTTGTATTTTTTGCGGCAATAAAGTGCTAATTTACCAGCATGAGTCGTTTTACCAGCACCATTTAAGCCCACCATCATAAAAATGGTAATTCCTTGAACCTTAAAAGTTAGGCTTTCGGCTTCATCACCCATTATTTTTTTTAATTCTTCGTGAACGATCTTTACGACTTGTTGCCCTGGAGTTAAAGATTTAAATACCTTTTCACCTAATGCTTTAGCTTTAACCTCATTAGTAAACTCTTTAACAACTTTGAAATTAACATCTGCTTCAAGAAGTGATAACCGTACTTCACGCATCATTGTTTCAATATCATTTTCACTTAGTTTACCTCTTCCGGTAACCTTTTTTAAAGCGTATTGTAATCTATCAGATAAACTATCAAATGCCATCGTTTTTCTCCCTTCTATTCAATATCATCTAATTGTTTTAAGAATTTAAGCAGTGGCTTATTATCCTTAAATGTTGCTTCTAGTTTACGGATTATCGCTTGTCTTTTGGTAAATTTCTCTAACAAGTGTAATTTATTTTCATAACTTTCAAGTTGTTTTATTGTTCTTTGAATCATATCATAAACCGCATTTCGACTTACATGATAAATTGAAGCAATTTCCTGAAGACTTAAATCTTCTTTATAATATAGCTGGAGATATTCAAGTTTTTTCTTAGTTAATAAGTTACCATAAAAATCGAGTAACATATTTATTTTTACTGTTTTTTCAATCAAAATATCACCCTATTCAAACAAATCGGAAAATAAGCCAAAAATATATTGCTCAATATCAAAGTATTCTAAATCAGTAATTTTTTCACCCATTGTCACAAACTTTATCGGTACTCCTAATTCATTTCGAATCGCAAGTACAATACCACCTTTGGCGGTTCCGTCAATTTTGGTTAAGACAATTCCTGATACATTGGTCGCTTCAGTAAAAGCTTTTGCTTGATTCATACCATTTTGACCTGTGGTAGCATCAATAACTAACAATGTATCATGTGGTGCATTTGGTACTTCACGACTAATAACGCGATGTACCTTTTCTAACTCTTTCATTAGATTTACTTTCGTTTGTAGTCTTCCCGCTGTATCACAAAGCAGGACATCGACATTTTCATTTTTAGCCTTTTGGATTGCTTCATACATAACTGATGCAGGATCACTACCTTCAGGTTTTGTGATGCATTCACAGCCTACACGCTCTGCCCAAATCTTTAATTGGTCAATCGCTCCAGCTCTAAAAGTATCACCAGCGGCCATCATAACTTTTTTACCCTCAGCTTTTAATTTATGAGCAACTTTTCCAATTGAAGTTGTTTTACCAACACCATTAACACCTACAAAAAGTAATACTGTTAACCCATCATCACTTAGATTTAAGTTTGTATTAACAACTTCATCCTTAACATATATTTCAAATATTTTATCAATAATAATACTTTGAAACTCATTCAAATCATTGACGCTTCGCATTCTAACATCAGCTCGTAAACTATCAACTAATTCTAACACAGTATTGACACCGATATCAGCCATAATAAAGATTTCTTCTAATTCATCAAATAAAGCTTCATTAATCGTACTATAAGAGTCAAATAAGGTTTTTAATCTAGTGGCCATCGAACCCCTAGTCTTTTCCATCCCTTTTTTATATTTTTCAGCTTTTTCTAAAACGTCAATTTCTTCTTGAGACATTTGACCTTTATTCTTATTAAACATCTTTTTTATATTATTAAAAATGCCCATATAATTCACTCCTAATTGATACTCTACAACTTTTATATTATACCATATAATTAATTAATATACCAACGATTAAAATAGAACCTATAACAAAAGAAAAAACATTGTTATTAAAATATAACATTGTTTTTTCTTTATATTATATCATATCCAAAAATTGCAGGGAACTATAACATTATATCATATCGGAAAAAAGCAGGGAACTATAACATTATATCATATCACAAAATTGCAGGAGATAAATATAATTATGTGTTCTAGTTTGAATTATCAATAAATTTATCTGTTTCTTCAAACTTAACCGATACAATAGTTGTTACTCCAGGTTCTTGCATTGTTACTCCATATAAGACATCTGCTTGTTCCATTGTTGTTTTACGGTGGGTAATCACAATAAATTGAGTTTGTGTACTAAACATTCTTAAATAATCAGCATAACGATAAACATTTGCTTCATCTAGTGCTGCTTCACATTCATCAAGGATACAAAACGGTAACGTTTTGACTCTTAAAACCGCAAATAATAA
Source organism: uncultured Haloplasmataceae bacterium (assembly GCA_937919135.1). Classification (GTDB taxonomy): domain Bacteria; phylum Bacillota_I; class Bacilli_A; order Haloplasmatales; family Haloplasmataceae; genus CALFRW01. The sequence continues at coordinate 9,030 of CALFRW010000158.1, read as the reverse complement.
TGCGATTGAAGTTAGTGTTTTTTGCCCTCCTGATAGTAAATTAGAATTTGATAATCTTGTACCTGGAGGTTCAGCAATAATTTCTATTCCTGTATTAAGTAAATCTGTTTCATCTTCTAAAATTAGTTTTGCTTCTCCTCCATCAAATAATTGTTGGAAAACTTTATTAAATTCTTGATTTACTTTAGAAAAAGTTATTTGGAATCGTTTTATCATCTCTTGATCTAGTTCTTCTATTGATGATAAAATATTTTCTTTAGCTTTTAATAAATCTTCATAATTTGCTTTTAAGGTGTCATAGCGTTGTTTTAAACTCTCGAACTCTTCAATAGCTCCAACATTAACATTACCCAAACTATCAATATGACGGCGTAAATTTCTTACTCTAATCTTAGCTACTTCATAATCCATTGATAATGAAAAGTTGGCTTTAGCATAATCATATGTCATTTGATATTCATTGATGATGAAATCCATTAAATTCCCATACCTAACATCTAAACGATTCTTTTCAACATCCGCTTCATGAACAGCATTTGTAGTTTGTCTAACGAAACGTTTAATCTCTAAATTTTCTCTTTCTAGATGTTGAATGTCTTCGGTAAGTTTAAAATTTTGTTTTCTTAATGCTTTTAAAGAATTATTAGTTTCCTCGCGTTTAGCAAATAATTCCTTTGTATTATCGGTATCTAAACTCTGTTTTAATTGCTTAATTACATCCTGTTTGGAGCGCAGATATTCCTCTAAACGTGTATACTCTATTCTTTCTTGATAAAGCGTTTGTTCAAGTGATTTTAATTCTTGATCTAAATTAGCAGTTTTTTCTGAGTAAACATCAATTTCTGATTCTAACTTAGCTAGATTTTCATTAGCTTCTTCAAGCTCTAAACGTTGTTGTAGTAAGCCTGGAGCCCGGTTTTTCTGTTTTCCTCCAGTCATACTTCCACCTACATGGATAACATCGCCATCAAGGGTAATAATCCGATAGCGATTATTTATCTTACGTGATATAAAGGTCGCATTATCCAATGTATCACATATTAAGACATTACCTAATAAATTGTTCAAAACATTTGCGTATTTATGATCAAATTGAATTAAGTTAACTCCAAGATCAATAAAACCGCTTTGCGTTTTTAAGTAATTCAATGTATTATTATCAATTAATCTTGATTTCATTGCTTCAATTGGTAAAAAAGTTGCACGTCCTAAATTACCACTTTTTAAATAAGCGATTGCTTTTTTAGCATCTTCCACAGTTTCACACACTAAATGTTGGGTTGCTTGCCCTAAAGCTATTTCAATAGCGTTAATATATTTTTCATCAGTATTTATTAGGCTATCAACTGTACCACATATGCCATTTAAAGATGATTCAGTTAAAACACTTTTTACCCCACCAAAATAACGATTAGAAAAGTCATTCAAGACATCAATTCTTGATATCCATGCATGTTTTTGTGACATCATATTATAATAATCATTTTGAATTCTTGTTAATTCACTTCGTTTTTGACCTTGTGCTTCTTGTAGTTTTGTGATATTTTGCTTCGCATTTTGATATTTTTGTTCAAGATTTTGTAACTCTTGGATATTTTCTTTAAAAACATCATCAAAAGCTTGATCATTATTATTTATTCCTGCTAATGCTCTTCGTTCACCTTCAATAAAAGCTATTTTCGATGTAATTTCAATAAGATGATCTTGTTCATCATTGATTTCATTATCAAGTTGTTTTTTTAAAGTATTTAATTCCTCAATTTTATCATTATTTTTAATTTCCATTTGCTCGTAATTAATTATTTCCAGGGAATTATCAGTCATCAATTTTTCTAATTCCTCAATGCGTTTTAACACGAGTTCAATATCTCTAACATATAATGCAACTTCAATATTTTCTAATTGTCCTTTCACATTTAAATATTCTTTTGCGATCACACTTTGTCTTTCTAAACTATCATATTGAAGTTCTAACTCATATAAAATATCTTTTGCGCGTTCTAAATTACGCTCCGTATGTTCTAAATTACGTACTGTTTCCTTTTTCCGATTCTTATATTTAAGTACACCTGCAGCTTCTTCAATTACTGCTCTTCTTTCCTCACCATTAGCTTCAATAACAGCTCTTACTTTATCTTGAGAAATAATCGATAGTGAATCAGCACCAATTCCAGTATCTAAAATAACATCACGGATATCTTTTAAGCGTACTTTTTGTTTATTAATATAATAATTGCTTTCACCTGTTCGATATAAACGCCTCGTTAAAGAAACCTCTTCATAATCAACAGGTAAAGTTTTATCACTATTATTCAAAACTATCGTCACTTCAGCGATATTAAGTGGTGAGCGTTCTTGAGAACCATTAAAAATAACATCACTCATTGTATCGCCACGTAAACTTTTACTAGATTGTTCCCCTAATACCCATTTTATCGCATCAGAGATATTTGATTTTCCTGATCCATTAGGACCTACGATTGCGGTAATACCTTCTTTAAACTCAATAATTGTCTTTTCCGCAAACGATTTAAACCCGATTGCTTCTATTCTTTTTAACAACATTAAAACCACCTATTTAATTTAATACTATTAAATTATACAATATTTAGAAACATAATGAAAGTACAATTTAGCCTTCTTAAGATAATATAAAAGCTTGACTCGATGGATTATCGAAATCAAGCTTAGTAAACTATATTAAAAACCTCCAGCACCGCCACCACCGGCTCCACCACCACCACCGCTAGTAAATCCTCCACTAATCGAGGAGTCACTACCTCCTTGGAATGAAGTTGTAATTGTATTACTAAAACGGTCATTGTTCATAAATAATATATACCAGAAAATCCAACTGTTTGAGGATAAAGTAATATCCGTAGTATCTAAATCAACCTTTTTATTTAAGCCTAATCCAAGTTCATAAATTAGTGATACATCTTGTTCATATTCGGTATATTCAGCAATTGAAAAGTCAGTTTTCTTTTTATTCATGGACTTTTTAAAATATAGCCACTTTTTATATTGTTCAAGACCATAATCAGATTTTCTAAGTAAAAGTGAAATACCATAAATAAACATACAAATTGCGATTACTAAAGTAATGCTTCCAAAAGAATTTTCTGCATATGCTAATGTTATGATACTAAGGATAAAAATTAATAGCGAATAGAACAAAAAGACTATTCCATATCTTTTCTTACTATGATCATAATAACCTTTGCGATGTGCATCTTCCTTAACCTTTTCTTTCCATGCTGAAAAACTATTAATAAAATCTTCATTATGCTCTTTACTAAAAACTTCAAGATCTTTAGTACTTACTTCTACACCATTTCCGATTTTATCAAACAATAAGGCATGAAAGTAACATTCGTGACTTAATAAGTACTCGTCAGCTTCACGCTGTTTAGTCATAATATATACTTCATCAAGTTCAGTTTCTTTTTGGGTGAGTTTTAGATAATCTTTTCGGAATAAATCTAAAATAGTTGCGATTATCGCTTTATCATTAATGTACCAATTAACTAAATATGAGGCAACTGCTGGTGAGGGATCATCAGGAATACCTGATTTTTCGATAATCTCAATTTTTTTTCGCTTGAAAATTAGTAAAAAGAATAATAGCGCTCCAAGTCCAATAAAGGCTCCAACATAAGTAATATAACTAATAATATTGCCGATTTTTTCTTTCCGTTTGGCCTTTTCGATTAATTGCTTTTCATATTCAGCTTCTTCTTTTAAAATATTATCATAATTATCATAATCCTTAATATTGGTCGATAAATTAATAAAGTCGCGCGGAAATACTATGCGACATTCAATAAAGACATTTTTATCTATATCAGTAACAGAAAACTCATAGGTTTTTGCATCTAATTTATTTATCACACCGTTAAGTGGTCCATGCGCAAATACCCTAGTAAAATCTTCATTATCGGTATCTGGTAAAGTAATCTTGATGGTAAAATTATCGATCGGCGTTTCATTCTCTTTACCTAAAAACTGATAATATAATTCACCACTATCATTATATTTAATCGCGACATTTTTTACTGTATAAGATAATCTAAAGGTTTTCTTTTCATCATCGGCAGGAGAATATATTTTTATTTCAATTTTGTCCTTTGTTTTATCAATAACATATACGCCTCGATCACCATTTTTAGCTTTATTTACTTTTTGATATTCAGAAAACTTACCATTTTTTATTTCACCAATAAAGATATTCTCAATTCCATCAGTTTTTTTCGTGATGATTTCACGAAAAACACCATTAAAATCATCATCAAAAACAAAAGTAATAGCTTCGGTAATATTAAGATCCCCATTTCTAGCTAAAACTGCATCAACTTGCCATTTTGAAATGGTTAGACTTTCTTTTGCGAGCACATTTTTAGGAAAAACAGTCACAAAAACAAGTGTTAATAAAATGAGTGCGACAAGGTTAAGATATTTTTTCATAATGTAACTCCTCTAATTATTTTCTTTTACCATCTTCTCTAAAGCTACTTTAGCAGCATTTTGTTCTGCTTCTTTTTTAGCGTGCCCTTGACCTACTCCCATTTTAATATTATCCATAAATACTTCTGCGATAAAAGTTTTATTATGTGCAGGTCCACTCTCATTAATAATTTCATAACGAATAGAGCGACTACTATCTGTTTGGACCAATTCTTGTAACTGACTTTTATAATCAATCACATTAATAAATTTTCCCGCCTTAACTAAAGGAAAGACCACTATATCAAGAAAATGATATACTGATTTATACCCTAAATCTAAATATATAGCACCTAATAGTGCTTCAAAAGCATCAGCTAAAAGCGCCGGTCGATTACGTCCACCACTAATTTCTTCGCCCTTACCTAAACGGAGGTATTTGCCTAAATTAATATTGATTGCGTAAGTTACAAGTGCAGGTTCACAAACATGTTGCGCTCTTAATTTAGTCATTTCACCTTCAGATAAGTCAAAGTTAGTATATAAAAACTCACTCATAGCAAGCTCTAACACCGCATCACCTAAAAACTCTAAACGTTCATTGTCTTTATCAGCTTCAAAACGGTGCTCATTTACATAAGATGAGTGTGTTAATGCGGTTTTAAGCAGTGTTAAATCTTTAAAACGTAATTTATATTTGGCACAAAAGCGACGGTATTTCATAATATCACCTACATTATATACTTTCGTTTAAAACATCCTTTATAATTGGGATAACATTTTCCTTAACGGTAAGTCGCGCTTGACGGATTGCATTTTTATAAGCATATGCATCACTTGAACCATGGGCTTTAACAACAACAGAATTACAACCGAATAAAACAGCACCACCCACTTCATTAGCATTAAATACTTTTCTAATTCGATTTAAGTTTTTCCGGGCAATAATCGCTCCTAATTTCCCTCTAAAAGTAGCTGTTAAAGAATTTTTTAACACGACACTAAATCCCTTAGCGGTACCTTCAATCGTTTTTAAAGCGATATTACCAGTAAAGCCATCAGTAACTAAAACATCACATTTATTCATTAATATTTCTTTACCTTCGACATTACCAATAAAATTGAGATTAGAGGCTTTTAATAAATCATAAGTTAAAATGTCAAGTTCGCGACCTTTTTTTTCTTCTTCACCATTATTTAATAAACCAACACGAGGATTTATTTTACCTAATACTTTTTCACTATAAATCGAAGCAATATGTGCAAACTGAAGTAACCATTCGGGTTTACACTCAACATTTGCTCCGCAATCTAATAATAACATATAACTGCCATCAACTTGTGGAATTACTGGACCTAAGGCAGGACGATAAAAACCAGGAATTCTTTTAACAATTAATGTCCCTCCAGAAACAACAGCACCAGTTGGACCAGCAGTTACAATAGCATCGCATTTATTATCATAACAAGCCTGCATTGCTTTAATCATCGATGTATCTTTACGACGTCTCACAGCCTGAGCTAAATCTTTTTCATCCATGCGAAAATAATCATCACAATGAACAATAGTAATCCGTGTATCATCACTTAATAACGGTTTGATTTGATTTTCATCACCAAAAAGCATGATTTCAATATCGTTAAATTCTTGTATCGCTTGCATTGCCCCATCTACGGTAATTTTAGGTGCATTATCTCCACCCATCGCATCAATCGCAATTTTAATCATGATAAACATCTCCTTCAAATTCTTTTTTAAGAATACTAAAAATAAATATGTCAACAAATTTATCGTGAACAAACTGTGCTTCACGTAACATACCATCAATATTTAAATTCATTTTCTTCATTAACCTAATCATTCTTTCATTAAATCGATATACTTCACAACTGATGCGATTTAAACCTAAATTATTAAATCCATAACTAAACAAAACATTAAGTGCTTTTGTACCATATCCTTTTCCCCATAATGATTTATCGCCAATCAATAAATCAAATAAAGCAGTTTTATCTCTCAAGTCATAGCCAATTTCCATTTTACCAATGACAGTATCATCTAAGGAAATGGTGAGAATCTTAATATCTTCACTATGACCTGAAAAATATAAATTATATCTTTCCGTAAAGTTTTCATATGTTTCATAAGGATCATAATTAATTAGGTATGCAATTTCACGGTCTTTTATAAACTCATAAATTGTTGGTAAATCAGATTTAATTAAATCGCGAACAATAAACTTCATCTTATCACCTACTTCTTAATTAGGAAGTGTGTCAATTAATTATACACAAAAAAACCGCATTTTTTAATATTTTTTCCAATTTAATTAAATAATTCGTTATTATCTATTAGTTCTTGTTCTAAATAGTATTTTAAAGCAAAATATTCAGGATTAGTAAAAATTTCATTTGTTTTTATTAACATCTCAGCATCATCTCTAGCTACTTCTAAAATCGCAAAATCATTTACTAAATCAGCCATTTTAAATTCTGGTAATCCCGATTGCCTTGAACCGAAGAAATCACCAGGACCTCTTAAACGTAAATCAGCTTCGGAAATTTCAAAACCATTATTTACCTTAGTTAGAATCTCAAGGCGTTCTTTTGTTTTATCTTGCTCGTAATCGCTAACTAAAATACAAAAGGACTGTTTATCACTTCTACCAACACGTCCGCGTAGTTGATGTAATTGTGCTAACCCGAAACGATGGGCATCGATAATAACCATGAGGGTAGCGTTTAACACATTTACGCCAACTTCAACTACGGTAGTTGATACTAAAATGTTAATTTCATTTGAGGCAAAGGCTTTCATTACCTTTTCTTTTTCATCATTAGTCATTTTACCATGTAACAAACCAACTTGATATTTATCCTTGAAATAAGCCTTATATTTTTCATAAACATCAAGTGCATTTTCTAAATCCATCTTTTCTGATTCTTCAATAAGTGGGGTAATTATATATACTTGTTGTTTTTCACTTATGATTTGATCAATAAATTGTACTACACGTTGTTCTAAACGACTTTTAATTAAGTAAGTTTTAACAATTTTTCTTCCTTTAGGCATTTCTTTGATGCTTGAAACATCCATATCTCCAAAAGCCGTTAAAGCAAGAGTTCGTGGTATTGGTGTAGCACTTAAGAATAAAGCATCACAGTTTTTACCCTTATCGAGTAAGACTTTTCTTTGATTAACACCAAATCGATGTTGTTCATCGATAATTGTTAACCCTAAATTATTAAAATTAACACCCTCACTTATTAATGCATGTGTGCCCACAATAATATCGATCTCACCATTTTCTAAGCGTTTAAGAATGTCTAATCTTGTTTTACCAGTAATCGAACTCGTTAATATTTCAATAACTAAATCGCTGTTATCAAATCTTTCTTTAAGTGACTTAAGATGTTGTTCAGCTAAGATTTCGGTAGGTGCCATTAAACAACCTTGATATTTACTTAAATAGTTAGCATAAAGAGCAATAATTGCTACTACGGTTTTACCACTTCCTACATCTCCTTGTACTATACGATTCATTTGATAGTTTTGTTTTAAATCAAACAAAATATCATTAGTAACCTTTATTTGATCATTAGTAAGCTGAAATGGTAATTTCTCAATAAACTTAGTTACAAGCTTTTCATCATAACTTTTAGGTTGTTTCAGCAAATATTTATGTTCTCGTGATTTTAAATATAACATCTTTAATTGAAATTTAAGTAATTCTTCATATTTAACTCTCCGCATAACCTGTCTTATTTGTTCATTATTAACAGGAAAATGAACAAAAGTAAATAAATCACGACTAGGTATTAAACGATATTTCTTAATTAACGGTAAAGGTAATTCATCTTCAATTAAATGAGCATATTGATCTAATGCTTTTCTGATCACATTTTGAAAATATGTTTTATGTAAATTTTTTAATGAATAAACAGCTTCGATCTTATCACTTTCTAATGGTTTTAATGTTAACTTTTGCGCAACTATTTGACCTTTAGCTTTTTCAAATTTACCTGTAATAGTTACATGCATCTTTTTATGAATTTTATTACGTAAAAAATCACGATTAAAAGCCACTACTTTAATTACTAAATCATTTATTAAAACACTAAAGGTTAACCGACTACGATTAGCACGATAATAATAAAAAACTGGTTCCGTAATAACCTCACCTACAACCGTAACCTTTTCATTATTTTCAGCTCGATTTAAATTAATTACTTCATAATTCTCATATCGATAAGGAAAATAAAATAATAAATCAGATACTGTATATATATTATGATTATGTAAATGATTTATCATTACTTTAGTAATTCCTTTTATTTCTTCAATTTTTATTGTTTTTAGTTTATCCATATAATCATCCTTAACATGACTAATTACGCTTATTATACCATAATAAACATATAAATTGTAGATATTTGTTGATGAGCAATATTTAACGAATAAAAAAACTATATCCAATAGTATATAGCTTGATTCGATAATATCCATATTAACGTAATTGAAAGTCAGGATTTTTTTTAAACAGAAAATCTTCTAAAATAAAGATATATAAACCTTGTGATTGTTTA
>CALFRW010000157.1 GCA_937919135.1 uncultured Haloplasmataceae bacterium | reverse complement strand
TTAAAGGGGAAGTCAAAATGAAAATTAAGATCAGTGCTTTTTTAAAACGTTCTAAGATATGGATAATATTAAATTGTCTTACTGCATTTATCATGGGACTTGTGACAATTTACTTTTCTGTCATTACAAAGAATCTTACTGATATGGCAATAAATAAGCAAATTAGTAAATTTATTAATTATTTGTATATTACGATTTTTATCCTTGTTATTAGTATAATAATCGGTTATATCAAAGAATACTCTGCACTTAAGTATAAAAGTGATTTTGCTTATAATATAAGAAACAGTGTAATTAAACAGGTAATTAATCTACCTATACATATTAAAGAAAAGTATCATTCCGGGGACCTTGTTTCAAGAATTAATAGTGATGTAGATTTAATTTCAGAATTAGTTGGATTAATATCTGTTATTGTGATAAATCCGGTAATGTTTATCGCTGCGGTTATATACTTATTTAATATTAGTTGGAAATTACTTCTTTGTAGTGTTGTATTAATGCCTTTAACGGGGTATTTATTTAATAAATTTTCCAAACCTTTAGAAAAAAAATCGCGACTAATCATGGAAGAACAAGCTAAAATAAATTCACTCGCCAAGGATACTATTAACGGAGTATATATATTAAAATCATTTAGTTTAGAGAATATCTTATTAAATAAGTATCAGAACAACATTGATGAGATTGTTAAAAATGGCTTAAAAATCAATAAAATTGGTGCAAGATTAACAAGGTTATTTCTCGCATTAAGATATATTCCTCAACTTATAGTACCGTTATTTGGTGGATATCTTGCGATAAAAGGTGAAATTACTGTTGGGGAACTATTGGCAAGTACTCAGTTAATTTGGTTTGTATTTACTCCTATAGAAGCTTTGTTAAATTTACAAAAGCAAATAAGAGTGGCAAGACCAGCTATTAATCGAGTTTGTGAGGTTCTTAATGAAAAAATAGAAAATCAAACTTCTGAAGTATTTTACTTAGGAGATCCCTCAGTAAAATTTGCTAATGTTTATTTTGGATATAACGACGAAAACCTAGTACTAAAAAATATAAATTTTGAGTTAAAGGCTGGTTCTACTACCGCAATTGTAGGATCTAGTGGTTGTGGTAAATCGACAATTTTAAAACTTTTGTGTCGTTTTTACGAAAACAAAAGCGGAAAAGTAAGTGTTTATGGTAATGATATTTTGGATCGTAGTCCTTTGGACATTAGGAAAAATATTGCTTATGTATCGCAAAACGCTTTTTTATTTTCCGCAACAATATATGATAATATCGCATATGGAAAAGTTAATGCAACTGAAGAGGAAGTAATTGAAGCAGCAAAAAGTGCATATATTAATGATTTCATTAAGAGTTTACCAAAGGGGTATAACACTATAATTGGTGATGGTAAG
>CALFRW010000156.1 GCA_937919135.1 uncultured Haloplasmataceae bacterium | reverse complement strand
AAGTTAACCAAATAATTACTTAAAGGCGTCTTATAAAGCATTTTATTTGTTTGAATATGATGCCAAAATTCTCTACTTGTAATCTTTTCTTTCAGGAAATCTAACAACCATTTGCGATATTTATAATTAGTTACCGTATCTACCTGGTCACCCAACGTCCATTTAGTAGCATGATTCCACACTTCACCAATAATTAGAATATCTGATTTTATTGCTTTAAGCCTTCTGCGAAATTCACGCCACAAACTGGTTGATACTTCATCACATACATCTAATCTCCAACCATCGATATCTAATTTTTCGGTCCAATAACAAGCTGTATCCACTAAATAATCAATAACTTCTTTATTAGAAGTATTAAATCTTGGCATAGAGGGAACTAAGGCACCAAAGTTATCATAATTACCGTTCACTTCATCGATGGGAAATCCTTCGATATAAAACCAATCCTTGTATTTTGAACGTTCTTCATTTTTTACCACATCTTTAAATATCTCATTTTCATTACTACAGTGGTTATATACACAATCAAGAACGACTTTCATATCTTTATTATGTGCAGCTTCTACTAATGTTTTTAATCCTTCTTCGCCACCATAAATTTCTTCTATCTTATAATAGTCTTTAATATCATACTTGTGGTAATTAGGCGATTCGAAAACAGGACTCATATAAATTATTTTCGTTCCTAAAGATTTAATATAATCCAATTTCTCAATCATCCCTTGAAAATCACCACCGTAATACGTATTGCGATCTGGTAAGACATTAGCATCCTTTATATTAGCCGGATTATTTTCTTTACAACCATCATAGAAACGATCAATTAAGACTTGATAAATAATTTCTCCCTCTGCCCACTTAGGTAAGATTATTACATCATCGGGGTTAATAACTGGATAATAGAAATAATTATCTTGATTCGGGTTTTCCATTATACCATCAGCTGTATAAGCAATTTTATTATTTCCACGGTATAACTCAAAATAATACTTAAAATGTTTTTCCTTAACCTGAATACTAGCTTCGAACAAATCATAATATTCATCTTGGAGTATTAATTTCATCGGTTTATGAAAGATATTCTGACTATGATTATACAAATTTTTAAAATATACAATTATTTTATCATAGTAATTTCTCCGTACTTTAATCCTTACATTAAGTGTATCTTCATCTACTGCATAAGCAAAAATATAATCTGATATATGTGTTATATCGACATCCCTCATGATTTAACGCCTCCTTCTGTTAAGCCACCAATAAAGTATTTTTGTAGTGCATAAAATATGATAATCATCGGAATACTTCCAATTACAGCTCCTGCACAATATAAACTCCAGTTAATTCCATATTGACCTGAGATTATGCTTTGAAGACCTACAGCAAGAGGTAAAGATTCAACCCCTGTTGTCATAACAGCACTAGCAATCGTGTATTCATTATAAGCAATAACAAAACTTTGAATCGCAATTATCGCAATCATTGGTTTTGCTAAGGGGAGGGTAATTTTAGTCAAAATTTGAAATTTACTCGCTCCATCCATCATGGCTGCTTCATCTAATTCGTACGGTATTGTATCAAAATATCCTTTAGCTAACATAATTAATCCTGCAGAAGCTAAAGTTGCATCAACTACAATTAACCCAATTGATTTATTTAATAAACCAAATTCAACGAATATCTTAAATATCGATACCATTGATAATGTTAATGGAAAGATTTGAATCAAAAGGATAAAATTAAATAGTTTTTGTTTACCATAAAATTTTAATCGTGAGAACACATAAATAGTGATAGAAACTAAAACCACTGAAATAATCATAGTCATTAATCCAATTACAAATGAATTCCCGAGCCAACTTGTAAAATGTGTATCACTAAACAACCGTTTAAAGTTTTCAAATGTATACTCTTTAGGTATAAATGTACTTGTAGAGATAACATTAGCTCCTAAAGAAATTAATATAATATAAGCAAATGGAAATAAAGTAATAATAGCTAGTAAAAACAACATAGTCTGAATTAATATATTAGTAATTTTTTTTCTTTTCATCATCGTTCCTCCTTTACTCCATTCGCTTTCGATTTATTCTCATCGTGATTAGCGCGAAAATTGCGACAAATATAAAGATTATTACTGAATAACTTGCTGCAAGAGCATAACGCTTAGTATTAAATGCTGTATTAAACACATATGTAATTAATAAGTCTGTTGCCCCAGGAGCTCCTAAAGTATCTGAGGCTGGTCCACCCTGTGTCAACATATAAACACCAAACTGATTAAATTGCATAATAAATCCCATTATTAACATCGGTACTAAAGCACGAAAGATCAAGGGCAAAGTGATTCTAAAGAAAATATAAAATTTTGATGCCCCATCAACTCTGGCAGCTTCATAATATGATTTTGGAATTGATTTTAAAAATCCAAAGGCGATAACCATGTAATATGGGAATGAGAACCATACCATTACTAATATTGTCGATATTCTTGCCATGATTGAATTTGTAAGCCAAGGAATATTAGGAACTCCAATCAAATTTAACATTTGATTAATTAATCCCCCTTCAGTTTCTAGTAACCCTTGCCACATTAATAGTGTGATAACAGTAGGGATAACCCAAGGTAATATATATATTAAGCGATAAATTTTGGCTACCTTAATATTTGTTGCATCTAATAAAGTAGCAAGTAATGTCCCAAATACAAACGACAAGGCTATTACACTAATAGCAAAAAACACTGTCCAGATAACCATTGAAAATAAACCCTGAATTCCTTCAGTGAAGATTTGTTGATAATTGGCTAAGCCAACAATTCCATAATCCCGTAAATTTATACCACTATAATTAGTAAAAGATAAATAAAAATTATGGAAAATCGGATAGACATAGAATACTCCTAATAAAATTATTATTGGCATCAATAATAACCAAGCTATAATTGTTTCCCGCTTATTTAATTTTTTCTTCACTTGCTTTCTTTTTTGTTTGATAAATACATAACTACATACAATAACTATTAATAATGTAGTAACAAGAACATATAACCAACCTGGTATATTGATATAATCAATTTGTTCATTCATTAAAGCAACATTATTTCGGATATAATCTGATAATTCCTGTAGTTTATAAACAGGGTCTACTTCATTACCTGAACTATCTCCAAAGAAAATACTGCGAAAAGTATTAGTAGTAACATCTTGGTTATACCATAATGTTCCTTCTGGGATATTGGGAAATGGTTCGACATTATGTGATATATCACTAATGGAACTTAAGATATCATCATTTTGGATATAATCACTACCTATTACTGCTAAATTAGTTGGATTTCTTTCACCAGTTTTTTTGTGATAGCGATTTCCTGCCTCTATTAGCTTTTGCTGATTTTGATCTTCAAGAATGAATTCTAAAAAGGCTAGCGCTCCAGTTTTATTTCTGGTAAATTTATTTATCACAAATCCTTCGACAGTTGTTAATGGCTGAGCCTCTTCAGGTAAGGCAGCAATACCATAATTTACACTAGCATTTTTAAATATTTGTGCTGACCATAACCCATAAAAGAACATTCCTACCTTGTTTTCAGAGAAATCGGCAATTATGTCACTATAATCCTTTTTATTTGGATTATTTAATACTAAGCCTTTAGTTTTCAATTCTTTAATTTTTGCTACATAGTCGAGCATTCCTGGATTATCAAGACCAATATCATATGCGTTATAATCGCCATTCGGATACTGACCATAATAGTAACCACCATAATGTTTAATTAACGGATAATTAAACCACATATCAGTGGCATTTAAATATAATCCTCTTTGTTTAATTGTCCCATCGTTTGCTTTAATAGTAAGTGCTTCAGCCAGTATAAATAACTCATCCCAAGTTGTTGGTAAATCTTCCTTTTTTATTATATCTTTATTGTAAATTAGACCATAAGTGGAATTAGAATATCCTATTCCATAAACTTTATTATTAATTGTAAAAGCGTCAAAAGCTACATTAGTATAACGATTATATAAGTCAGTTGTGATTTCTAATGGTTCTAAATATCCCGACTTTACTAGACCGCCAATATCTGGTGCCTGCAAATATACAATATCTGGTCTTTCATCCAATTCAGCATTATTTACAAGAGCTGAAGGTACGGTAAAGATTTCTAGTTTTTGAAATACTTCGACATTAATTCCCGTTTTTTCGGTAAATTCTGTCGCAATTTCTTCCATAACTTTTTTTTCTTCAGGAATAGCCCCTACCCATATCCGTAATGTATCATGGGTATTAGCACTACTCTTATAATTACCTGAGATGAAAAAGGTTATTGAAAGAACAGTTAATATAAACAAGAAAAATTTTTTCATCCTACACTCCTCATCTCAAAATTTATTTTTAACTATAATATCTTCTTAAATCTATCAGTATATTGAATTGCTTCTTCAATATTTTTAACAGCTAAGGTAATAGAGAAATTACCTTTCTTTAATTTTTCAATATTATTTTCAATTTCAGAAAAATTATCACAATCAATTGCTAAACATACACCATTTGCATCTTTTACTAGTTCATCAATATGATCGATTGGTCGTGGAGCATTAGGATCCGTTGGTAACCAAAGGTTTGCTACATTTTTTAAACTACATACTTCCTTGACTAAATACATCGACCTAGAGTGTGTATGCATATGACCTACCCCAAAGTAATCAATAACTTTTTGAGTATGTGGAAGAGCAAATTCACGATATAAATCCCCTGATATCATACACGCTATATCTTCAGACATATTGATCATTCCTTTACAAAAATACATTCCATATTTGGTATTACCTAAATATTTCTCAGCTAAGGAATAAATATCTTCCGCAAACATTATTGTTGCATCAGCACAATAATTTAGTAATTCATGTAATTCCTCTGGTGAATCATAAAAATCATAATAAATACCATCTCCACGTAATGTTCCCGCTAGATCAAGGGGAGAGAAAAAGCCACGCATAAAGGGAATCCCGCTTTCTGCTGATATTTGAAGTAAATACTCTTCAATTTCAAGAAACTTTTTATACCATTTTGCGGTACCTATCGGTGGAAGCTTTTTCCAATCCTCAACTGATTTTAAGCTGGGACTTGACCAACTCGTATCAGGTCGAAAGTCAATTTCTCCAGTTACAAATGCTGAGTAATCTCCGATACCTAACATTGGTGAAACTGTTGGAATCATATTATCATCAACATTCTTCCTTAGTTCGTAAGCCTTTTTTAATAAACTGCAATAATCTTGTGCATATTTTTCTAAATCTGTTTCGTAATTATATTTAGTTAAATCAAACTTTGAATAAAAATCATAATCACTGGGCGGAAGTGCACGAAACGTGACATTTCCACCTTTATGGTTAATCGCATCCTGATATGTTTTATCAAGCATTTTGAAAGTCTTATCGATATCAGGTTTATAACTTGTTATCTTATCAAACATCTTCTCATTCCTTCCTATCCAGCAATAATTTTTACAGCAAGTTCTGAAGCACTTGCTGCATCAGCACTATATCCATCAGCACCTATTTTTTGTGCAAAACTATCAGTAACTGGTGCACCACCAACCAGTATCTTAACTTTATCTCTTAATCCTGCTTCCTCGATTGCTTCAATAATTATTTTTTGATAATCCATAGTTGTCGTTAATAAAGCAGAGAGACATAAAACATTAGGATTATGTTCTTTAATAGCTGAAACAATTGTATCTGCACTTACATCTACACCTAAATCCACACAATCAAAACCTTGACCTTCTAACATAATTTTTACTAAATTTTTTCCAATATCATGTAAATCACCTTGTACAGTACATATTAATGCTTTTCCTATCGGTTTTACACCTTCTTGAACTAGTACAGGTCTTAATATTTCAAGTCCAGCATTCATCGCACGGGCAGCAACCAATACTTCCGGGACAAATACTTCATTATTCTTAAATTTTGTTCCAATAATGCCCATACCTTTTATTAATCCTTCATTTAAGATGGTCTTTGGTGTTACATTATTATCTAATGCCTCTTGAACTAAAACTTTTACATCTTTAGCTTTTCCTTTTTGTAGTGATAGAGAAATATTTTCTAAATTCATAAATTTCACCTCTTAATTAATTTCGAATAATATATTTTCAATAAAATAATCAGCAAACACTTTATTATTTGCTAGTTCAACTACCTCAACTTGTCGATAAATATTGTCACATTCTCTTAAATATTTCGCATTTATTAATGCCATTTTTGCACCTTCACCACTTGAATTTCCAACGACAACAACTTGTTTTCCTTTAAATTCCTTAGGTAATAAACCTACGCTTATAGCACTACCTTTATTTAAGTAAAAGCCAAATCCACCTGCGAGATATATTTTATCGATAGCATCAAGTGTTAATCCAGCATATCCCACTAAAGTTTTTATCCCGGATGCAATAGCGCTTTTTGCTAATTGAAATTCCCTTATATCTCTTTGGCTTATATAAATATTACTATCTAAATAAAATTTATCATGCTTTACTAAATTATTACTACTTTGAAGTAATCCAGTTTCATCAATTATAGCTTCTTTTATTAGCAATGATATAATTTCAACTAAAGCGCTTCCGCAAATACCTATAGCTTGCTTATTATCAATGGTTGTAAGCTTTAACTCTTGATTGTGTAAGGATACTTTCGAGATAGCTCCAGGTATTCCTCCAGTACCGAACTCAATTTTTGCTCCTTCAAATGCAGGCCCCGCTGCAGTTGAAGTTCCATACATTGCATCATCTGTCTTAAGAATAATTTCACCATTAGTACCCATATCAACAAATAATAAATTTCCTTTTTTATGGCTTATATCAATCGCTAACATACCAGAGACAATATCACTACCAATATAAGCACTTATTGATGGTAATAAAATCACTTTATTAACATTTATTTTAAGCTCAGCACCAGAAAATTCTTTTCGTTCAATAAATTGTGGTTTAAATGGCGCTTTACCTAAAGATGATGGATTAACATTGGCAAGAATATGAAGCATCGTTGTATTTGCTGAAACAACTATTTTTTCAATTTTATCGACCATTGCCTGATTTTGAAAGTGGTTAATAATGTCATTAAATTGCTTTACTATTATTGTATTTAACTCTTGTAAGAAACCAGCTTCACATTGCTGAATTCTTGAAACAACATCAGCACCATATGATGCTTGCGTGTTTAATACCGAATAACTTCCAATTTCACTTCCTGTTTGTAGATTCATTAAATAGGCAGCTATGGTAGTTGTACCAAGATCAAATGCAATTCCATAACCATTCTGTTCTTCTACTTCATATGTTCTAGAAAGCATTTCTTCTAATCCTGTACTAATATTGGTATTTAATTCGACAGTCATGTCCTCAGTTATGACAGTTTGACAAGATAAAATATCCTTGTTTAAGTACTTTACTTTACACTTCTTACATGTTCCTTTGCCACCACAACTTGCTGAAATATAATAACCATGTTTTCTTAAGACATCTAGTAAATTACTACCTTTACTTACATTAATAATTGTCGTTTTGTCATTATCAATAATTTTAATCTTCACCATAAAATCACCCATTATAATAGATAGCAGCAAAGTATGTTACTGTATTAAGTCCGTTGTAATATTTTATCTTACATGTTTTTGCTAATTCTACCACATTAATACCTAATGCCTCTAATCCGGGAATCGCTAAATTAGGATAACGGCATGGTGCGTAAGGATATGTACATTTTGAACATCTACTACAGGTTCCTGCACCTAAAATTTTATAATCATATTTATATAATAATTTTCTTTGTAAAAAGGAGATGATTTTTTCAACTTTTTTTCGACCTTCATTCATACCATCAATATCAAAGGCATCTTCAATATGAGTTATTTTAGTAAAAACAAACACCTTTTGATACTTAAGATAGTCTTGAACTAATTCATTCTGACTCACCGCTGGTGGACACATCCAATTTGAATTGTATTTTCCACAATAATTCATTTTACAATTATTTAGTAACTCTGCCTGATAAATTATCATTGATGCATCAATTTCTTTATACTCATCTACTTTATTCTTTAATAATGATACTAAAATATCATTCATACTAATCACCTGCCTATAATAAAAGTATACCTTTAGTTATAAGCGTTTACAATCTGGTATCGTTTACACATTTTAATTATCCTAAAATGTAATCTTATCTAAATTCCAGATTTCTTGAGCATACTGTGAAATTGTTCTATCACTAGAGAAATAAGCAGAATTTGCGATATTTATCAACGCCATTTCTAGCCATTTATCTTGATTTTTATATAATTCATTAACTTGTCTTTGAGCTAATAAATAGCTTTTGAAATCTTTTAAAACAAAGAAATAATCTTTTGTTAATAAATCATCATAAATCATTTTAAACTCAGCTTTTGGTACGTTTTTAAAAAAACCATTTACTAAATTATCTACTACTTCCTTGACAATTGGTTCACTATTATAGATGTCTCTCGGGTTATAATCATTATTTACATAATGATTACTCACTTCATCTGCGGTCATTCCGAAAATAAAGATATTATCGCTACCAACTAATTCATATATCTCAACATTCGCCCCATCTAAAGTTCCTAAGGTTAGTGCTCCATTCATCATAAACTTCATATTACCTGTTCCTGATGCCTCTTTTGAAGCAGTTGAAATTTGTTCAGATACATTTGCTGCTGGCATAATTAATTCTGCATAACTTACATTATAATTTTCTACAAAGACTACTTTTAACTTCTCATTTACTTCGTCATCATGATTGACGATTTCACTAATCGTATTAATCAGTTTAATTATTTTTTTTGCCATCACATAACTTCCTGCTGCCTTTGCACCGAATATAAATGATTGCGGATAAAAGTTATGATAAAACTCTTTATCTGTTTTCAACTTATTATATAAGTGCATAATATGTAGTGCATTCATCAACTGGCGTTTATATTCATGTAACCTTTTTACTTGAACATCAAAGATAGAATCAACATTTAATTTTACTCCTTCTTTTTGATAAATTAAATCGCTTAATTTTTGCTTTCGTTTTTGTTTTAGTTGATAAAATTCCGACTTAATTTGTTTATCAAAAACAAATTGTTTTAATTTGCTTAATTCGTTAATGTTTTTGACCCAATTACTACCAATATATTTATTTAAAAAAGCACTTAATTCAGGGTTACAATGATAAAGCCAGCGGCGATGAGTAACACCATTTGTTTTATTATTGAACTTATGAGGAAATATCTCATTAAATGCTTTCATTTCCACACTCCTAAGTATCTTAGTGTGAAGCTCCGCAACCCCATTTACACTAAAAGAACCAACGATACATAAATGTGCCATATGAATAATGCCATTATTAATAATTGCTAGAGAGTTTACTGAAGCTTCATTAAGACTATACTTTTGAAGCAACTGTTGCTTAAATTGAGTATTTATAACTTCAATAATTGAATATATACGTGGCAATAACTCCTTAATATATTTTACTGGCCATTTTTCTAACGCTTCAACTAAAATTGTGTGATTTGTATAAGCACAAGTATTTTGAGTAATATTCCATGCTTTATCCCAAGAGTAATTCTCTTCATCAATAAGGATCCGCATTAATTCCGGTATAATTAATGTTGGATGGGTATCATTAATATGAAGTACAATTTTCTCATGAAAATTATCTAAAGTATTGTACTGCTTTTTATGGTTTTTTATTATCCTTTGTAACCCAGCACTAACAAAGAAATACTGTTGTTTTAACCGCAGAAGTTTACCAGCTTCAGTTGAATCGTCGGGGTACAAATTTTCTGATATTCTTCTAACTTCAATATCATAATCATATACGTTTACATCTTCTGGATATGCACCTGTTGGTTCGGCTGACCACATTGTTAAGGTATTAACAACATTATTATCATGCCCCACAATTGGTACATCATAAGGTATTGCTTTTACAGATAAAGCTTTATCATTATCATAAAATTGGATCTCCACAGCTTCATCTTCTTTTCGAACTTCCCAAGCTAAATCATCTTGCAACCATGATTCAGGAAATTCAAACTGATTACCATTAATAAATTCTTGTTTAAAAAAGCCAGAGCGATAACGGATGCAATTACCATGTCCAGGATATGATAGGGATGCGATAGAATCTAGAAAACAAGCAGCTAAACGGCCTAAACCTCCATTTCCTAAGCCCATATCACTTTCCTCAGATTCAATATCATTTAAATCGATGCCTAAATCTTTCATTGCGGAATCAACAACTTCATAAATTCTTAAATTCATAAGATTATTTGTTAGTAAGCGTCCCATTAAAAATTCCATTGAAAAATAATAAACTTGTTTTAACTGTTTCTTATCAATTATTGCTTTTGTTTCAATCCATTTTTTAGCAGCATATTCTCTTACTAAAGTTGCTAAGACAACATACTTTTGATACTTAGTTGTTTTATCAAACCTTTTACCATATGTTTGTTCAACTCTGTTAAGATAATTTGTTATAAATGTCTTCTTATCTTTAAAGATCATAACATCACCTCGTATAATATTTAAAAAGTTAAAACTTTCACTTCTCCAGCTTTTAAATTTACTATTAATTGGTATCTTTGAACAGGAATCTTCTTTGCATCATCATACTGAGAAAAAAGTTGTCTGATGTCAGTTATTTCACTTGAAGTAACACTAGTTAAATCAACCACTACATCATGAGCTTGGTAAGGATTTAAATTAGCAACAATAATAAGTTTCTGGTTATGGTCTTGAAACGCATAAGCAATACAGTTTATCTTATCATTAATATCTAAGTAGATTAAATTATTTAAATTCGTTATTAGTTTTAAATACTTTATTCTAATACTTGTTAGTCTTTCTAAATAAGCTGGTATTTCATCAAAGCCCTCATTTAAATAATGCAATGCATATTTATCAAATAATGCTAATTTGCCATAAAATGGATCACTTTCATCTAACATATCAAGGGCATTAAGCATAACATCAAGTCCAGTATTAATCGGTTGTCTTTCATATACTTCCTGTCCGGAATTAATAAAGGGAACTGTATTAGGTAAAAACATATTTAATACAACTAACATTAGTGCTAATTCTTTTCCACCTTCCCGAGAAACAATACGTGGTGTATCATGGGTTTCGCAACAGGCAAATATCGGGCAAGGTAATTTTGAAGTATTAATAATAAAATCTCTAAGTAAGCCTTCTTTAAATCTTGGTTCATGCCAAAATGCATCGCCAATTATCATGTTATATCCTGAATTTCTAGCGCTGAAACAATTACTTGTATTTAACTCTTCTGCGATAAAACAAAAATGTGGGTCATATTCTCTCGCCTTACTTATTATCATCGCCAATAGTTCTTTTGATAAAGCATGACCCATATCAATTCTGGCACCGTCGATTCCATAATGTTTTTGATAATAAGGAATTATCCCCGCAAGGAAGTCCCATAATTTTTGATTAGGGATTTTTCCTTGATATAGATTACACTTAATAGTGTCAAATAAAATATATGGGGGAATTAAATCCACATCATCAACGTATTTTTGAAGTTCATACGTCGATAGTACGGGATGATCATTATACATTCTAAAAAAGGTTATATCTGACCATGGAGGTTGAGGATCATTAATCTGATCAGAAAACGCAGGAGCTATTTGAATTTGATATGCTTCTTTAATCATCTCAACAAAGTCTAAATCCGGATTATCAAGATATGCTTCAACTAACTTTTTATATTTCTCTTGATCAATTGTTTTAGGATCAAATGAAAACCGCTTTATGTGTTTCCATACGGCTTCTGATTGGTAAATTGAATCAAGTAACTCTGGCACTGGATTAACAGTCTCACCTAAACCATCCACTCTAGGTACCTGATAATTAGCAATTTCATTACTTTTAATCCAATAGAACCACTCTGGATTATCGATTAACAAGTCATTATTAGTTGCAATTGTTCTAGGTATTATATCGATTAATACCTTCATTCCAAGAATATGGCATGCTTCAACCAACGCTGTAAACTGTTCGTCAATACTTAACTCATTGTTTACCATCGGATCAGCTAGGTTTGGATCAAGTTCCATAAAGTTAGCGATACTATAAGGTGAACCTAAATCACCTTTTTTATTTTTTAGCGAATACTTCGAAATTGGTAGTAAATAAATTACATCAATCCCCATTTTCTTAAATAATGGTAACAATGCTAAGGTTTTCACAAATGTCCCCGTTTCTTTATAACCATTTTTATTTACCTCATCTAATTCTCCGCTTTTATCATGATCCCAAGCAGATGATGTTCTTATAAGCATTGAATAGACAACACTTTCTTTTATCCAATCACCATCATTACCTAATTCACCCTTATCAATATAATAAGGTTTAGCGTAATCTTTACTCTCCATATTAGGAATAATAAGGTCATTAATAATATGATAATAATAATTATATGGATTAACGATATATTCCTTACCGTTTTTTTGTACTTCACTACCTTGATAACCCCAACAATTCCATAATTCAGGAATAGCATAATTGGATTCTATTACTTCAGTTCTTTTTTTATTTAAATAATTCATTAATTTTAACAACTGACTTGTAGTTTTCATAATCTACCTCCTCTTTCCACATTATATCATTCAAAAAGTAAAATAAAATCATGTAAACAGTTACCTATTTAAAATAATAAAAAGTGGGAATGCTTATCTTTATTATTTTTGTACTTATGTCATCGCTCTATTCAACCAGGTCTTTAGTAATTTTTATTTAAACCATCTTCCATTGCTTTACATAAAACAATTATATTAGTATAATTCAGAAAATATATTTAAAAGATGTAAACAGTTACATATATTAAACCATTAAAAAAATTCCCTTAAGGGAATCTTTTAATGCTTTATCCAACCAGACCAAATAAAATTCTCATCAAAATTAACTTCGGTAATTTCACAATAATCAATATCTTTCTTAAACTTAAACTGTCTTATCACAATCCCATGAGCTACAACAATTACTTTTTTATAATTCAGGTATTTCTTCATGCAAGTAATTGCTCTATCTGCTACTTTACTTAAAGGTTCCCACAGTAATGCTTCACCTTTTGGATGTTCACCTTGATATTTTGTCAACTCCTCACCAGCAGATTTTTCATATTCAATATCGGTATAATTAAAAGATAAGTCAGGCATCCACTCATGTAGATCATTTTCTATGATTATATCAAGATCTAGTTCCCGTGATATAATCGCAGCTGTTTGTAAGGCTCTTGTGTAAGGTGAAGCAATAATAATCTCTGCACCTTGTAGTCGCTTGTCTTTAGCAACAGTTTTTGCCTGTTTAATACCTAAAGTGGTTAATGGTCCCAAGTCTCTACCATGACCTTTATAACATCTTTTAGTAACTACTTCATAAGTAGGCTCCCCATGTCTAATTAACAATAATTCCATAATTAATTTTCCCCTTTCAACAGACATTGATATAGGTAATAATTTTCTTCGTCAAAACAGACGAAAATCACCTGTAAATTATGTTCTTTAATAAAGTCTTTAACAGTATTAACTGCTATTTTAGCGGCATCAAATTTGGGATAACGATATACGCCAGTACTTATATTAGGAAATGCGATGGACTTAATCTTATGCGCGACTGCTAACTTAAGGCTATTCCGATAACAATTTTGAAGTAATAACTCCTCATCATTAACCCCACCACTCCATACAGGTCCCACAGTATGGATAACATATTTTGCATCTAGTAAACCAGCTGTAGTAATTACAGCTTCTCCCGTTTTACACCAACCTATTTTAGTACACTCCTCTAAGATAGTTGGTCCTCCTGCTTTATGGATTACACCATCTACTCCACCACCGCCAAGCAAGCTATTATTAGCGGCATTCACAATTGCATCAACTTTCAATTTCGTAATATCAGCTTTAATAACTGTAATGGGCATTTTATCACATCCTGATTTGATCTGGTTTAGAATATACGAAACTTTGAATTAAATTCAATCCCAAACGTTTTAGAATTTCAATTTGTGCCTCAGTTTCAGCCCCAACAATAATTACATCCATGTTATTTGTCAGTGCGATATCTCTAACCATTTTAAGAATTGATATATGAATTGGTTTAATATCTATTTTAGAAGTAAAATTACGATCAATTTTTACCACATCAAAATTTACTTCCTCAAGGATTGCTAATGAAGAGAACTTACTCCCAAAATTATCAAGGGCAATTAAGACACCTACTTCTTTTAATGCTTTAATTTGACTTATACAGCTTTTAATATACTTGACAAAGATATTTTCATTAATCTCAATACAAATATCTTTAGTAGCTAAATCATTTTCTTTTATTAAAGCCTGTAGCTGTTGTGGAAAATTTAAATTCAATAATGTCGAACTAGTGACATTTAATGATAATTTACAATCAGTATATTTATTCATCTGTTTTATTACCTTGTAGTCTTTTAGTGCGTTTTTAATTACATAGAAATCTAACTCTTCAACAAATCCAGTTTTTTCAGCAATGCTAAAAAATACTTCAGGTAAAATGTCGCCTTCAGTTTTATGTTTCCATCTCGATAATACCTCAAGATACTTTACACTTAAGTCATTATGATTAACAACAGCTTGATAAACGATATCAATTGCGTTAGCTTCAACATAAGCTCTAATATCATTTGTGATATTAATATGTTGTTTTAGTTTTTCATACATCTTAAAATCAAATCTACAGGGTTCTTTTACGATTAAAGCTGATTTAGCCTCATACATTGCTAAATCAGAATAACTGATAAGCGTTTCAAAATCAAATGTATCATCAGGATAAATCGCATAACCAATACTACTTGATAGATAAAGTTGTAAATCATTAATTACTACACTTTGATTTAAACTAGCAAATAAGTAGTCTTTAATCATATCTAGGCTATTATTATCAAAGTCAGCTAGTAATACAATAAATTCATCACCAGATAATCTCCCAACAATACAACCATAAGCTTCAAAATCTAATAATTTCTCTCCTATTTTCTTTAAAATAGTATCTCCTGTTTTATGACCATAATAGTCATTAATATATTTAAAATTATTAATATCGATAAAAAAGGAAACTATCCTTGTATTAGAATCCATTTTATTTAGCTCATTATAAATCCCTCTCCGATTATATAAACCAGTTAAACTATCATGATTTAATTGATACTCTAGCTTCTCATTTATCTTAATAATTTCCGTCACATCATGACCAACAGAAATAATATACGCAATTTTCCCTGCTTTAAAAACAGCATTATTTGTCCATGAAATCCAAATATTTTCTTTCACATGGGAGTCAATACAGATTAATCGCTGTGAAAAATATGGTGGTTCTACCACTTCTTTATACCACTCATCATTTGTCACTGATAAATATTTTTCAAAATCATGAAAACTTTTAGTAAGTACTTCAGCTTCATCCATACCAAACATCTTACAATAAGATGGACTCGCATATATTATCTCGCCTTGCAAACTATATTTTATAATTAAATCAGTCGAGTTATTGATAATCATTTCATAATTTTCTTTAGTCTCGATTAATCTTAACTGCGCTTCCTTAAAATCAGTAATCTCCATTTGGACACCATAATATTTATGTTGAGAAGTCTTTTGAATCACAGTATTATACCAATGATAATTGTCAGTATTAGGATCCTTAATTCTCATTTCATATTTGATTTTTTCCCCAATAGAAACAGCATTTAACTTATCCCACTTGTTAATTACTTTATTTTTATCTTCATCATGTATATATTGCAGATATTCATCAATTGTTATTTCGAGGTTGTTTTTTTTCACTCCAACATTAAAATATATAATTATTATCTTATTAGATAAATCAACCTCATAAAAATCAATGTTTTTATAGTATTCTATACTTTGTTCCATAGTTATCACCTTTAAACTTCAATCAATGAATTATATATTAAACGATAAATAATGTCAAGATATCCACAAATAACGATTATAATTAGTTAAAAGACTCTATCCGCAAATTTAATAACTCGTGTGTAAACTCCCATAATTTTAATCCTAAACTTTCATCATTTGCAAGTTTAGCTGCTTGTGTTACTTTATTATGATAAAAATACTTTCCAGTTATATCCTTGACAGTGTCATCCTTAGCTAAATAGATAATGGTCTGTCCCCCTTTAATATCAGAACTAAAAAGCCATTTTAGGCATTTTAATATATAATAAATAAAACGGTTATCTCTATAAACGCCAAGGTTAGAAACAATTATCCCTGGATGTAAGCAATTAACTGTTATCGCTTTAGTTTTAAGCTTTTCTGCCAATGTAAAAGTAAAGAGTGTTAAGGCCAGTTTCGATTGTGAATATGCTTTAAACATTGAAAATTTATTTACTAGATTTATATCGCTAAAATTAATTTTCCCAATTTTATGCGCTAGTGATGATACGTTTATTATCCTCCCACCAGGTCGGATAATTTCAATCAATAAATTAGTTAATAAAAAGGGAGCAAGATAATTTATTTGTAAATGTGATTCAAAACCATCTTCAGTTTCATGCTTATTTCGCGACATCTTCCCAGCGTTATTAATTAATATATCGAGTTTCGTAAACTTCATTTTAAACTCTGCACAAAAAGCTTTAATGTCAGAAAATGAACTTAAATCACAAATCATTAAATGAACATTACTATTTTTAGAGCCATTTATTACTTCAGTTAATGCTTTTTCTCCCCGTTCTTGATTACGACAAAGCATAACAATTATATTTCCTGTTTTAGCTAATTCACATGCTGCAACTTTACCTATACTTGAATTGGCACCAGTAATTAGTATTGTCTTCTTCTCATCCATAACTACAACTTCCTTTTATATACTAATTATAATTATAAACACATTACCGCATTTATGGCAATATTTATTAAAAATATTTGCTCCAAGGTATCAAAGTTAGTAATTATTTGTTATAATTAAATAAGGTAATTAATAATTGGAGTGATAACATGAGAAAAAAGTCATATATAGATTATCTACAAGATTTAGAAGATTTAGAAGAAAAGGATCGAACAATCTTTTTTAAATTAAAGCAATCAAAAGAAATTCATTGTAAAAAATTTAACAAATTATGTTTATTTGTAACTGGAAAGAACGAAAACTGTTTTAAAAAGTGTCGTTACTATAGAAGAAAAATAAAGCCCTTAGAAAAAAAGAGCTTACAAATGTTAGTGAAAATTGCTGATAAAAAGAAAGAAATTAAAACTAAATTTGGTGATTTAGATAATATAGTACAACAATAAGGGGCTGTCGGGAAATAGAAATTAAAAACAGCCTCTAAATACAAAAAAGGCCGTCCAATAAAGGATAGCCTTTTTGCGTTATATTTGATAAAATATAACTATGAATAACAATCATTATTATAACGAATTTTTTGAAAAAGGTCAACAGTTTTTCAATTTCAAATTATTAGAAGTTGGATTACCTAAAAACGATCCCCGTCTTTAGACTTTTAGCACCATAATTTTTAGGAGATACTAATATATAGAATG
>CALFRW010000155.1 GCA_937919135.1 uncultured Haloplasmataceae bacterium | reverse complement strand
TTTTAAAACATCTTATATTAAATCATATACATTGAATAAAGCTTCCGTTAATGTAATGCCATCATCAGAAAAAGAATATCTAATATTAAAAGAACATGATCTTACATTAAAGCAGGAAACACATCTACAGTATTCAGCTGTTTTCAGTTCCGTTGATTTTGAAAGATTTATCACAACGAACAAGTTATGGATGGGGAAGAAAATGCGATTTCAGCTTATACTTATGAACGGATATTTTTCATGGGTTAATGCATTACTTTGTAGCTATTACTATAATTCAGTTACCAGCAGAAAGAAACTCAGTGAAGAAGATATTGATAAACTGCAAACCACTCTACTATTACAAGTAGTAATAACTCTAGATTATGAATTTAGTGGTCTTTTGGCAGTATTAGAAACTTTGATCGTTGATTCGATTTATAAACTGGATCAAAAGAAATCAAGAAAAAATATGACTTGCATTGGATTACTTAATGTGGATATAGTAAAGATTTTAAAGTAGCTTTATAGCAATACATTGTTAGGTATTAATCTGGAAAAATATTTTGTGTATAAAGGCGTAGGTATTGAAGGGGGAAGATTTGGGTGATATAATGAGTGAAGTACTTGGAGGTACTTAATAAATGAAATCATATATAATAAGAATCGAATTTGAAGAATCAAATCCACTAATATGGAGACGAGTAATTATGCCCGCCGGTGCAACATACAGAAGACTTCATGATGTCATTCAGAATGTGACCAACTTCCAAAGTGGCTATCCTGGCGGAGGTTATCATCTCTATGAGTTTGATCTACCTAAAGAAAATAGAATCGTCACAGATAATGAAGAAGCGTACATGGAGCATCAGCATTACAAAGTGAACAAAAAGTATTATGAAGAGCGACTGAAATCAATGCCTGCTAACATGCTTCAGTTTGAAAAGAAACATCAGGAGCGGTTAAAGATTGAGGTCCGTAAGCCTTCAGGACTGAAGATAGATGATTATCTTGAGAAATACAAAAAAATCAGATATAATTATGACTTTGGAGATGAGTGGTGGTTAACCATAAGACTTGAAGAAATCGTTAATGATTATTACTTTGGATTCCCAACGTTACTTGATGGGTCAGAAACAGCACCACCAGAAGATGTCGGGGGACTCCATGGGTTTTATGAGTTTATAGAAATTTACCGCAATCCAAAGCATCCAGAGTATCAAGATTCAAAAGATTGGGCTGATTCACTGTATTTTAGGGAGTACGATCCTGAATGGATCAATGCTAGACTTAAAGGTCTTGATTACAAGAAGACCGAATGGGATAAGATTAAGCGCGAGAATACCAAGTGATTGAAGATTAAAAGCACTGAAAGGAGATGGACAATTGAAGTATTCAGAAATAAAGGTAAAGAAAATGTTGAAGGCAGGAGACTTGAGTCTCGAAGAACAAATCAAATTTAACATCTTGAATTTCATCAGGACGATTCATCTTAATAAACTGGATTTCTTTGAATCATCCTTTGGGTCTGAGTTCTTTGGTGAGCTTCCCATGACATTTAAGAAAAATTCAGGGCAAATCATGGGACTGATAACAGCTACAATCAATGGGGAAGTGAGAAAATACGTTTTTAACGACAAAGGTTATGAGCCTTTAGAGAATTTATTAAAGTTACATGAAAAGTAAGTTTATAAATGTTGATCAAATCTATAATAAACAAAGAAATAAATAGTACTCTTTTTCCCACAAATGCAACTAATACTGTGAAATTGTTTTTCTAGTGAATATTAGGTGAAAATTATTTAACAGGGCGAAATATTAAGAAAGAAGGTACTGTACATTGAATATTCTAGTAACTGGTGGTACAGGATATATTGGTTCACACACTTGTGTTGAATTACTAAATAATAACCATTCTGTTATCATTGTTGATAACTTAATCAATAGTAAAATAGAAACAATCGATAAAATTAAGAAAATTAGTAATAAAGATATTATTTTCTATCAAATAGATGTAACAAATGAACAAGAATTAGAGCTTATTTTTATTCAACATCAAATAGATGGTGTGATTCACTTTGCTGGTTTAAAAGCAGTTGGAGAATCAGTTCAAAAACCATTAGAATACTTTTATAACAACTTAGTAAGTACAATGGTATTATGTAAATTATGTTTAAAGTATAATGTGAATAAGTTTGTCTTTAGTTCATCTGCCACTGTTTATGGTAATAACAAAGTACCATTTAAAGAGGATATGGACTTATTACCAACAACTAATCCATATGGTGAAACAAAAGCAATGAGTGAAAGAATTCTTACTGATGTAGCTAAGGCAAATCCTAATTTTTCTGTTTCACTACTTAGATACTTCAATCCAGTAGGTGCGTATGAAAGCGGATTAATTGGTGAAGCACCAAATGGTATACCAAATAACTTAATGCCGTATGTA
>CALFRW010000154.1 GCA_937919135.1 uncultured Haloplasmataceae bacterium | reverse complement strand
TAGCAACAATAAATAGCTTAAATTCTTAATAAAGTTAAAATTACTATCAGCAAAAATTTTCCCCGACAAATTAAGGGTATCAAAATGATTGTTAGCTAAACTATTACTAGTAATAATTAATTCCATACTAGTAAGTTGATTAAATTCAAAATCTGTAATCCCAAGATTAGAAAGTCCATTTATATAGGATACGTTGTAATTATAATCAACAACAAACGCAGATAAATTTTTTAAGTTAACTAATCCATTAATTTTACTTAGTGGATTTCCTTCCAAGTTTAAGCTAGCCAAATTATCAAGGTTACTAATACCATTTACGACAGTAATATTATTATTCGCAAGATTTATCGCTTTCAGATTTTGAAACCCAATTAAATAATTGGCATCTGGTATTACTTCTGTACCTAAACTAATCATATTATTCGATAAATCTCCAACTTCAAGACTGGGAAATTTATTTAAAAATAAAACATTAGTAATTAAATTCTGATGTAAAGTTAGTTCTTTTAGATTATGATTTTCAGTTATTAGTAATTCATCAATCATTATTTCATTATTACCTGCAGATAGTTTTGTTAACTTAGGAAGATTATTAATCCAATAGATCTCGCTGAGATGATTATTATCAAGATTAACTTCCGTTACCTCAGCTAATCTAAACGAATCATTATCGATACTATTAATCCCTAAGTTATCAAGTTTGATTGAGGTAAACTGATTTAAGGTATTAAAAGAGTTAATAATATTAAGATCACGGGAGATAAAATCAAATTGTAAAATACCTGCTTCGAAAAAACTTATTTTTGGTAAATTATTAAACGCCTTTTCAATTAGGGTAATAATATTTAATTCACTTTCGAGTGTATCAGAGTTAAACCAAACAACTCTTTCCAGATTACTCATATTAGAAAATGAATTTTTAATTTCGGTAATTTCATTATTATTTAGTATAACTTGTTTTAATTTATCGTGCCCATATAAGTTGTTTATTTTTTGTAGGCGGTTGTGAGAAAAATCTAATACTTCGACAGTAGGAAGCTTAATTTCATCACCTTCAATAATTGGAGGTAGTTCTAAAATTTGATTA
The DNA here is from genome assembly GCA_937919135.1 of uncultured Haloplasmataceae bacterium. GTDB lineage: Bacteria > Bacillota_I > Bacilli_A > Haloplasmatales > Haloplasmataceae > CALFRW01. The sequence continues at coordinate 2,507 of CALFRW010000154.1, read as the reverse complement.
TGTGATAAATCAAGCTCAATTAGTTTTTTAAGCTCAAAAACTGCTTCGATTGTTTCACCATTAATACCAATGTGGTTATTGTTTAAGTTTAGTGTTGTTAAATTTGTGATTTCATCAATATTACTTATATCCTCAATCTGATTATTATTTAAGCTTAATGAGGTTAAGTTCCCAGCCTTTAAGGAAGAATTTAAAATAAGTGGTTCGATTGAGGAGATAAGGTTATCTGAAAAGTCCAGTTCTTGTAAATGTTTTATATCAACATCTTGAATTGATTCTAAAGAATCTAAGCCATTAGACCTTGCTAATAAGGTTCTTAAAGACGGGATTTCTTTTAAAAAGGTAAAATCAGGTTTATCGATTTCACAACTAGTATCAAGAATCATATTTCCTAAATTATTATCACTGATATCTAAAAATACTAAACTTTCTAATGTCCCTAAAGGTTTTGTTTTACAGATTCGATTTGATTTAGCATACAGTTCCCTTAGTGCCTTAAAACCTTGAAATTCCTCGACCTCATTAAAATCAATTAAATTATTTTCTACTCTTAAAATTAAAAGTTCTGGTAAAACTTCTAAGGATTCTAACGCTTCAATTTCATTATTGTTTAAATTTATCTCTTGCAGTCTAGTTAACTCCGCTAATTCCTCGATTCCTACGATACCATTGTTAGATAAATTTATATACTCTAACCGTTTAAAATTTTCGATACCAGCTAAATTTTGTAATGTAGCTGTATTAGTTATTGTCAGTTCTTTCAACTTTGTCATATTTCGTAAAGGTTCAAGATTAAAGATATTTGTCTGATCAATTTTTAAAACCTCAACCCGATTTAGCTCAGCTAATGGTGATAAATCCTTGATCCCCGCACCAGAAATTTCGAGCGTATTTAAATAAGGAAAACATTGAATCCCGTTTAAATCGATATCACTGCCAGCACTCGCTGAAATTTTTATTGATTTGACTTGACTAATTGAATCGCCAAAACGCTTACTAGAGATTTTTATTTTATTGGTTTGGAGGATTTGATAAAAGTCTTCACTTACGAGATACATAAATTGATTATACGTACGGCAAGATTTTGGTAAAAACTCATTTTCATTTTTTCGCTCACATGAGGCGATAATGATAAATAATAAAACCACCAAAACTAATTTCACATAACGCTTATACATTATACCACCTCCCTCAATATATCGATTGGATTTGTATTAACTACTTTCGTAATATTGCGATTACTGATATATAGAATTAAGGAAACAACGATAATAATTTGAAAAGCTAAATTTATATAAGATATATTGACAATTGATAAATTTTCGCTAATTAACAAATGAACATTAGCAAAACTAATAACACGAGAGTTAAGTTCCGCAAATCTTAAAAATAATCCATTTATCCCCGTAACCACTAGTGTTAAGAGCACAATTGTCAGTACTGTAGCTGTAGTAAAGATATAAATTACTTCATAAAAGAATAACTTTTTAATATCTTTTATTGTGGAACCAACAGAACGAAAGACTCCAATTTCATTAATGCGCGCCTTAAAAATAACCTTAATCAACATTGAATAAAAAATAACTGAAGCAATCATTAAGATATTAAAAAATAATGAGAATAAATTATTAGTCATATTTAAATATGAGCTGGCGGAATTACTACCACCACAAGTTTTATAATCATTGACATAAAAGACACTGTCTAAAATGCTGTCTTTATCTTCCTTAGCATTAATAATTGCTTTAGGAGTACAGGTAGTACTATTTTCAACTTTATCATAATTAATAAGTTCGATATCTTGGTACTCATACGAATGATAAGTTAGTATTTCGAAGACGCTTGTATCCCGATCTCTTTCACTATCTAAATAGTGGATAGTATGTGCTGCTGGTATAAATTCGAACATATTACCATTTTGTAATGAAAATAAACTATTATAATTTTCATTTGTCAGATAAATTATTGCCTCAAAATCATTATCAAGAATCCCGGTAATCTTAAAGTTAACTGTTTCCGATTTTTCAAGAAAGTATCCAATAATTGAATTCATCAGTCCTGGATTTTCAAGGTATAAAGGATAATTAAATATGTATCGATAAACCTTACCGATATAATTAGGGTCATTTACATGATTTATATAGAATAAGGCATCAGAGTGTAATAATAAATTATAAAAATTGGAATTATTTATCTGCTCTTTAAGTGTATCCATATAAGTAATATAAGCATCATAATTAGTAAAAAGCTGATTATTTTTAATTTGTAACTCACATTTTTGCTCATAATAACTATTTAAACTATCCCGATTATAACAATAATAAGGAACATTTATATCCATAAATCTTATATTAACACCGTTTTCAACTTCAGTAGCACTATAATAAAATTCGCCATCCTTTTCATAGCTATTGTTTAAAAATTCTCTAACTCCAGGTATTAAATTTTCTGTTATTAGCTTATACTTAGGTACCTCAATTTCTTTCCCAATATAACTATCGATAGTT
>CALFRW010000153.1 GCA_937919135.1 uncultured Haloplasmataceae bacterium | reverse complement strand
GTATTATTTATCGCTACCGCCAACTATTTAGGGAATATTCCGGAGCCACTTCGGGATCGGATGGAAATAGTTGAAGTAAGTAGTTATACAGAAATCGAGAAATTTCATATTGCACGCAATCATTTAATACCTAAGCAATTAAGTATGCATGGTTTAGATAGTAGTCAAATGGAAATTACTGATGAAGCATTAGTTAAAGTTATTCGCTCATATACTCGTGAAGCAGGAGTTCGTAGTTTAGAGCGAAATATCGGTTCGTTATGTCGAAAAGCAACGAAAGAAATTCTAACCACTAAGGTTAAACAAGTTACTTTTACCCCAGAAAACTTAAAGAATTATTTAGGTAAAGAAATGTACTTCCATAATATTGGTGAAGAAAATAATGAAATTGGCGTCGTCAATGGTTTAGCATATACTCCTTATGGAGGTGACACCTTACCTGTAGAGGTTACTTATTTTAAAGGTACAGGGAAATTAATGTTAACCGGTAAATTGGGCGATGTCATGAAAGAATCAGCACAAGCGGCATTTAGTTATGTAAGAGCAAACGCTGATAAATATAAAATTGATGATAATATCTTTAAAGACAATGATATTCATATTCATGTACCTGAGGGTGCAATTCCTAAAGATGGACCATCTGCAGGCATTACGATGGCAACAGCGATTATGAGTGCACTTGCACATCGTAAGGTAGACCATTTAATAGGAATGACTGGTGAAATAACATTAAGGGGCCGGGTACTCCCAATTGGTGGTTTAAAAGAAAAATCGATTGCAGCTCATCGTTCTGGTTTGAAAACAATTATTATTCCTAAAGATAATGAAAAAGATTTAGAGGATGTACCTTTAATGGTGCGTAATGAATTAAAATTTATTCCTGTTTCTGAAGTTAGTGAAGTATTTGATATTGCTTTAATAAATGAGTAGTATGCAAGTAACAAAAGCAAACCTAAGTGTAATGGGAACAGATTCAAACCACTTCCCAAAAGATAATTTACCCGAAATTGTATTTCTAGGACGATCTAACGTCGGGAAATCATCATTTATAAATTCTTTAACAGGTAGGAATAAGTTAGCATATACTTCTAGTAATCCAGGAAAGACACAAACATTAAACTTTTATAATATTAATGATTATTTGTATTTTGTTGATGTCCCAGGTTATGGTTATGCAAGGGTGAGTAAAAAACAACGAGAAGCCTTTGGTAAGATGATTGAGAATTATTTAACAACAAGAAAAAAACTAGTATTAGCCATTCTACTTATTGATTTCAGACATCAACCCACTGAAGATGATTGTTTAATGTATAATTACTTAAAGTATTATCATATTAATACACTTATTGTAGGAACTAAATTAGATAAGGTTGGCAAAACATTATATAATAGACATGAAAAACAAATTAAATCCACTTTAGACTTTTCTAACGCTGATTTGTTTGTAAAGTATTCATCGGTCACCAATCAAGGAAAAGATGAAGTCTGGAAAATAATAAATCAAATTGTAAATGAACACTAATTAAAAAGCTCGATAATTTCGAGCTTTTTTAAATATTATTATAGTATTTACTTATTTTTTAAAGATAAGAGGTATCCTTTAGGTCAATCATTTTTAAATGATAAAAATTATTCTATCCTTAGTATTATTTATTTAGTTATTATCTTGATATTGACGATTATTAGTATTGCTCTAAACATTAAGTATCTAAAAACAGGAGGGTATAAAAATCAGGCACTTGCTGTTACAGTTGGTTTATTGATAATAATTGTAATACCATTATTAATTACTATTATTAAGTTAATCTTTTTTACTAATTAATATTATGTGCTTATAATTAAGCCTTATTTTCCTGATAATATAACCAGGAATGTAAGGCTTTTTATGTAATTTCGCTTTTACTAGCCTTAATTTTATTAGTATTAATAATACAATTCACGACAAAACATGATATAATGTACATATATAGAGGTGATAAAATGGATAAAAGAAAATTAATTAATAAAATACTTGTTGAATTATTTAATCATATTCTTTTACTAGAGGAGCGAAACTTAAAAACACATGGATTGAAGAATTTAACGATTACTGAAGTACATGTAATTGAAGCAATTAATAAAGTTGAATATCCTTCAATGGGTGATGTAGCCGCAAAACTAATGGTTACAATAGGTACATTATCAACAACCGTAAATCGGCTTGTTCAAAAAGGTTATGTTAAGAATGAACGTAGTGAAAAAGATCGTAGAGTAGTTTTATTATCCTTAACGAAAAAGGGAGAAGAAGCCTTTAATATACATGAGACTTTTCATGAAAAAATGATTGATAAAGTTTTAGAGAGATCCCATTTAAAAGATGATGAGTTACTAGCAAACTCACTCTATAAATTACTTGAATTCTTTAATGAACTAAAAATATAATTGCCTAAGTTAGACTTAGGCAATATTTTTTATAATATTGTCGATAGAAGTTTACATAAACTTTCGGATAATTTATTTTTTTTATTTGTATATACCGTACAATAAGTAATTTGTTTGAGGTAGATCTTTTTTAAGTACTCTGCAAAAGTGATATCATTAATAAAGGCATTAATTTCTAAGCTATATTTAAAACTCCTAATATCCAGGTTAGTTGTTCCGACTGAGGAGTAGTGATCATCGCTAATAAAAACCTTTGAATGGAGAAAAGCATTTTTATTAAAGAGATAAATCGTAATATTTTTATCAGTTAAAAGCGAGGCATAAGCTTTTGTTGCTTGAAGCACGAAGGGGTGATCATTTTTATTAGGAAGCATGATTTTAATTTCGACACCTTTATTTGCTGCATATTTTAAAGCTTTTATTATGCAATCATTAAGAATAAGGTAAGGAGTTTGAAGATAAATATATTTTTCAGCATTATATATCAAATGAATTAGTTTATTTTCAATTTGGTTTAAATCATTAATATCAACACCACTTGTGATTATTTCTACCTGTTTATGGTCATCAAATTGATGTTCAAGTAAGAATTGATTGATATCAATTTTTTTTCTTGTACAATACATATAATCAGCAAGAAATCTTTTTTCGATAGTATTTACAGCCCTGCCAGTTATTTTAAGTTCACTATCAATCCATAAACCAAGCTTTTTGTTTCTTCCTAAATATTTATCACCAATATTAAATCCTCCAATATAACAGATTTTATTATCAATTATTAACACTTTGCGATGATTACGGTAGTTTAAGTTTAAAAAGTGGTTTTTAAAATTGACAAAGCTAACTAGCTCACCACCAAGTTTAAGAAAATTCTTAAAATGTTTTTTCCTCATTGTATATGACCCTAGAGGGTCATAGAGGATAATTACATTAACATTTTGTTTTAACTTTTGTTCAAGCTTACTAATAAAAAGTTTACCGATTTTATCAGTGTTAAAAGTAAAAAAACTAATATGGATAAAATGCTGTGCATGCTCAATTTCCTCAAAGATATTCTCAAATAGAAGTTCTCCGTTAGTAAATAATTCTAAGCTATTATGTTGTGTTGTTTCTTGTTCTTTTAATTGCGGGATGTTACTTATATCATATGTGCGTTTTTTGATAAACTTTTTCCGAATCCTTTCATCAAGATAAGTGAATAAGAATATTAAAGGAGTTAAAATAGGAAGAATGATTATTAATATTAGGGTATAAAACATATTCGCAAAATTGAGATTATTATTTAGTAGTAATTTAACGCCAAAGAAAAAGTTAATAAAATATAACGCCATAATAAAGTATAAATAATCCATATATTTTCCTCCTAAATAAAAAAAACCTTAATATGTTTTTCTATATTAAGGTACCAATTTTTTAAAAATATATGTATTTATTTCTTATGTAAAATTTGCTTAGCGATAGATAAATAAACAAGACCATTTGGCTCATCTGTTTTAAAAATCGAGTGGTGGTCTGCTTTTGGTTGAGCAATCTCTAATTTACCTAGTAGAGGTACTCCTAATTGCTTAGCAACACTATTTCCTCCACCTTCACCAAAGATTAATTCATGGTGATCATTTTCGGGGTTTTGAAAATATGACATATTTTCAATTACGCCAATAATTTCATGGTTTAATTGTTTAGCTCCAAATCCAGCTTTGACAGCGATTTTAGCTGCGGTAGGATGAGGTGTTGTAACAACGATAATTTCACATTGAGGGATAAATGCTTGGATATCTAAAGCTACATCTCCAGTTCCTGGAGGTAAATCGACAAAAATATATTCAAGATCGCTATCCCATTCAACATTATAGAAAAATAATTCCAAAATCTTATTAAGCATAGGTCCGCGCCACATTAATGGTCGATTATCTTCTATTAAAAATGCGGTTGAGATAACTTCAACATCAAACTTATTAAAGGGAATAATCTTTTCATCAGCAGTTCCTTTTGGGTTCTGAATCTCCATCTCTAATACATTTGGGATTGATGGGCCATAGATATCAGCATCGATAAGCCCAACTTTATAACCTAACCTAGCAAAAGTTACAGCTAGATTAGCGGTTATGGTAGACTTGCCAACACCACCTTTACCAGAAGCAATGCCAATATAACGGACTTTATCTAGCACAGTCCCTTTTTCTTTCGGAGTTAAATCTTCTAATTCGAGTTTTAAGCCTTTAAAACCTAAATCTAATTTAACAAGTTTAGTAATTGCGATTTTAAATTGTTTTGCTACATCCAAGTCTTTTTTATCAAGCGCAATGATTAAGATAGCACGATTATTTTCATCATCAATTCCAACATAGCGGATACCACCAGTTTCTTTTAAAGTTTTATTACAAGTGGGATCTACTAAAACTTCGATTTTTTCACGTAATAACTCTTTCGTAATCATGTAAACATCCTTTCATTTAATTTCATTTATATTGTATCACTCACAGATTAAAAAATAAACTAATACACTAACGCTTTATCATAACAGGGATTTTTTGTTCAGTACTATCATCAATGCAATGATATACTTCATTTACTCTTAAATCTAATTTCAGTAAATGATAATTTGTTTTATTAATATTAGTGATAATGGGAATTTGGAAATCTTGTTTAAGGTCTTTAAGAAACCCACTTTTTGATTCGTTAAATCCTAAAATCCGTAAATAATTAGGTCCTTGATTAATATTATAATGTTTTACTTCCGTTTTTGTTACATGGTTTAAAATATGGGTTAAAATCCGCTTAATTTTTCCTTTGGTATATCTTTTAGAAACAAGTTGAGCAACTAAAGCATCGAATGTTCTTGCTGTTTTAATTTTAGCGATAATCCGATTTTCAATACCTTCATTTACATCGTGAATATTTTTTAAACTATTTTGATTACTAATTATTTGGTATTTTAGGAAGGGAAAATACTCATCCCAAAAGTGAAGTTTCTCTGTTTCAAGCATTTTAAGTGATGCTTTCGGAACTAAACTACTTATGTTATCGCCCATTTTTAATGCATTCCTAATACTAGTAGCACTCGCAATAGAATTATGGCTGATTAATTCGGTATTATATTCATTATGAATTCTTTTTATTGTCCGGTAAGTAATATTAGGATTTATCTTTTTAATTTGGTGAATATATTGGATCCCTAATAAATCATTAGCATTTAGGTGATATTTCTTGTTTAAAAGCTTCTCTAGTGCAAGGTTTGCTGCTTTAGGATAACTATAGCCATGAGCTAAAAAAGCCTTTAATAATACGTCAAAATCAGGTTTAAAGAGTGTTTCAGCTAAATTATTTAGATTATCAGGATCATTAGATTCACTACCAAAAACAATTTCGTTAACTTTGCAGTAATTAAGTAATGATATTGCTCCAAAACTAAATAAATCTGCATGTCCAACCGCAAATAAATATGGTAGTTCAATAACAATATCAACCCCTGCTTTTAAAGCAAGTTCTGTCCGCAATTTTTTATCAATAATTGCTGGTTCACCGCGTTCCGTATAATTCCCACTCATTACAGCAATAATAATATCACTATTAGTATGTTTAATGGTTTCATTTAAATGATAGCTATGACCGTTATGAAAAGGATTGTATTCAACGATTATTCCAGTTACTTTCATATTAATCACCTTTTTTTATTATATCATATTAGTAAACAATTTCTATAAGTTTGCCAATCCTTAAGTTATCCTAATAAGGATATAAAATAAGTTGACATTTTGCCTTAAAAAATATATAATTTTACTGTTGCATAGAGGTGATAACTGTGAAGTATTTTATTACTGAAATTTTAAAAAATGAAAATACACCATTTGAAATTAATGAAACTGCTGATTTTTCTGCACTTATATCAAGACATCATGAGATTAGAAAGATCTCACCAGTTAATGTTACAGGAACAGGAGAGTTATCTGGTGAAGAAGTGGTCTTTAAATTAAAGATTAAATGTGATATAATATTACCCTGTGCACTGACATTAGATGATGTTAATTATCACATTGATATTGATACTACAGAGTATTTTACATTTAAGGCTAATGCTCAGGAAGAGGATTATGATTATGACATGAATATTGTCAAAGGACAAGTAATCGAATTAGCTCCAATTGTTTGGCAAAATATCATCGTTAATATTCCTTTAAGAGTAGTTAGTGATAATGCATATGAAAAAATACAGAAGCAGGGAAAAAACTGGCAAATAGTCGATGAAAACAGTGGTAATAATGAGGATAAAATCGATCCGCGGTTTTCAGTCCTAAAAGATTTATTAAAAAAATAGTAAGGAGGTGCTAATTATGGCTGTACCTTTTAGACGTACATCAAAAACAGCAAAACGTAAAAGAAGAAGTCATTTAAAACTTGATCTTCCAGGAATGGTAAAATGTCCGAATTGCGGTGAAGCTACTAAACCACATCATGTATGTAGTGAATGTGGCTACTACAAAGGTAAAGAAGTAGTAGCATTAGAGGTTGCTGAATAAATCGATGCGCTTGTATATTAAGCGCATTTTTTATTTGTTGGATTTTGTCGAAACTTTTATGACAATAAAATTTGACTTTTATTGCAAACTTTTGTCAAAATGTAATATAATCTAACTAGTGTTAATTTGTTAGTGAGTGAAGCTTATGTTTAATGACAATACAATTATATCTATTATTCTGCAAACTATTTCTTTATTTATCCTCTTAGTTGTTTCTAACTTCTTTTATAAGAGCAATCAGATGATTAATATTCCTAGAAGAAAAATTATTTTTTGTTTTACGCTTGGAGCATTTATATTTGGGTTATTTTGTTTTAATTTAACCAAGATACTGGCCTTTTATTTAATCATTGTCACAATTGTACTTATGTTTTATCAAATAAAAGAAGTTATTGTTTTTTATCTCGTTTTAGTATTATTAAATTTATTGTTTGTGAATAATTATTCTGTTTTAATAATTTATTTGTTGATGTTTTTCTTAACATATATTTGTGGTTTAGTAATTAAAAAATCATATTATAAGTTATTAACAGCCTTTTTTCTGTCACTATTGTTTTTAAATATTGAATTGCTGATGTTTAATTATTCACTTAGTTACGTCTATTTATATAATCTGTCATGTTTTATTGTCTGGTTATCAATAATAAATATTGGTAATTATTTAATCGAAAGGAATATGCAAATCGTAGCGAAAAACCAGATGCGCTTCATTGATCAAAAAACTGCTGTTAAGAATTATTATTGTTTACTAAATGATTCTTATCAATTATTGAAAAGAAGGAAGAAAAATATCGCAGTTCTTTTAATTAATATTGACCGCTTAGTAGATATTAATTCACTTTATGGAAAGCAATATGGTGATGATATAATTAGAATTGTAGCTAAAAAGATAAAAGCGGATAAGAAAGATTATGGAGAAATATATCGTTTAGATGGTAATACTTTTTGTGTTTTAGCGTTAGATGAATTATTTGAAACAATGAAAGTTATTAGTGAAAAAATTAAGTTAGATATTGAAATAAAAAGTCCCATAATTGATAATAATAAAATTAAGTTAACAGTTTCAATAGGTGGATATTATGGTCGCATTATGAGTAAAAATATTGATGATTATATAGAAATTGCTCATGACTCGATGTTGAAATCGAAATTTACAGGAAGAAATCGCGTAATTCTTAATTATAATATGGTTAAATACCACAATGTAATGTAAAATTCTGGAAAAATATGTTATAATGTCTTTCACGGAGGTAATGAAAATGAAGTTAAATAAATTTATCGATCACACGCTTTTAAAGCCAGAAGCAACAGTTAAAGATATTATTAAATTGTGTGAAGAAGCAAAAAAATATGATTT
>CALFRW010000152.1 GCA_937919135.1 uncultured Haloplasmataceae bacterium | reverse complement strand
AAAATTATTCCACCTTATTTTAATTTATTAAAGTGCTAAAGTTCCCATTATTATTTTTTAGGACTGTTGTTAATTCTTCAAAGGGAATTGGTTTACAAATATAGTAACCTTGAATTTCATCACAGTTTAACCTCTTTAGTAATTCAAGTTGACTTTTTGTCTCTACTCCTTCAGCTACTACAAGATAATTCATGGAGTGTGCTATCGTGATAATACCTTTTAAAATCATTTGATAGTCGTGGTCTTCTTCCATTTTATGGATGAAAATTTTATCAACTTTGATTTTTTTTATCGGATAATTTTTTAACTGACAAAGTGATGAATAACCAGTACCAAAATCATCCATCGAGAAAGTTATTCCTAAGTTAGTAAATTGACTAAAAATTGATGTAGAGTTATTAATCGATTCAGTTGTAATACTTTCTGTTATTTCAAACATTAAGTGTTGCGGATCAAAGTTTGTTTCGTTAATAATTTTCGTTAAATTTTCGACCAGTGAAGTATTTAAAAGCTGTTTTGTTGATAAATTAAAAGAAATATAGAATGGATATTCAAACTTATGTTGGACATGGCGAAAATTATTTAAAGCATCTTTCATGGTTTCTTCACCAATTTTAACAATATATCCCGTTTTTTCAATGTAGTCAAGAAAATAATTAGGTGCTAAGACGCCTTTATCTTTTGAATGCCAACGAAGTAATGTTTCAATAGAAGTTAAATTACCAGTATTAATATCAACAATTGGTTGATAATAAAGGATAAATTCACGGTTGGCAATTGCTTGATAAATATTATTTTCAATCTCTAAACGTTTAATAATTGTCTCGCGCATTGAATAATTATATTTAAGCAAATTTACATTTTTATTTTTAACAGTATACAATGTAATTTTTAAATTACTTAATAATTCATCAGTTGTATTACCATCATCAGGATATACGACAATACCAACATTTATCGATAAATTAATTGCTTGATTATTTAGACAAAATGGTTGATTGACATGGTTAATTATATTTTTAGAAAGAAAGATTGCCTCTTCCTTGTCACCTAGTTTAGGAATAATAAACATAAATTCATCACAGTAATACCGGGAAAAGATATTTTCAGGACTTAATAATTTATCTACTCTACTAGCAACTTCTTTTAGAATTGAATCACCATAATTCTGCCCATAGGTTTCATTTATTTCCTTAAAATTATTGATATCTAAAATTATAATCGCCAATTTGCTTTTTTCTTTAGCCGCAATTTCAAGACATTCTTTAGTTCTATCAATAAAATATTTTCGATTCCAGACGCCTGTTATGGGATCAATGTTTTGCATTTTCTGAATAAGTTTATCTTTTTCCACTAATTCTGTAATATCGTTGATAACGATAAGGACTTCCATTAATTGGTTAAACTCATTAAGAATCGGGGTAAAATATAATTCAAGATAATAACTTATATCACCATTATTTATTTCAATTTGAATGTTGTCAGGTTTACCTAGATGCATGCGGGACATGATTGAGTGATATTTATCGTGGAGGTTTTGCTGGTTAAAGACTTGTTTTAAGTTCTTACCAATAATCATACTGCGATTTAATCCTGTAATTTTAGCGAATAATGGGTTAACAAATTCAATTTTCCCATTAATATCCATCAGCACAATAATATTATGCATATTATCAATAACTTTTGTAAGTGCTAACTTGTCTTTTTGGATTGTTTCGATTTCTTCATCAATTTTAATTAACAATTGTTTGATAATCTGTGCTTCATTAAAAGTAAAGTGATACTTTTTATGTAAATCGAGTAGTATATGTCTAATATTATCAAATTTAACAAAGTAGTAAGGTATCTCATCAATTGATAGTAATTGATCAATCATGATATCATTATTAATCTCGCCATAGATTGAGTTGTCTAAAATTAGTGTAATGGTATCTGTTTTCTTAACGTGCAAATTATTGAAGATCATACTTGAAGTTATAATTAAGTATAACTGAATACTTTGAAAGTGTGTTAAGGTTGATATTAAATCTTGTAAATAATCACTATTTTCATTGATGTAATAGACCCCCTCTGATTGAAAAAGAGTTTCACTACTAATTTTATTGACGTTTAATTTCATTAGTTGTGATAACTCATTTTTTGCTTCAAGAGATAGATTATTAAAAATAAAAGCATATTGACTTTTATTGGGTAGTCTTTTATAAAGATTTACAACCTCATCATTATTATTAATAAATATAATTATGTTGTGTGTCCCTTTATTCATAGATAATATCTCCCGTTCCCTATTTTTACCCTTTATTTTAATATAACTAATTCGTCGATATTTGTCAATAATAAAATGGCTCTGTGCCCTTCATATAGTAGAGGATTTTTGCATAGCGGTTTTTAGCATTTACTTTTCCACCTATTGGATCAATAAGGATTGGTGTGACATTTTTAGGTGGCTCGTACCATGATGGTTTTTTATTGGAAAAATAATTTTCCATAATTTTTAACCAAACGCGTTTAGAATAACCTTTTTCTTCATAAGTTACAAGCGGAACTTGCTTGTCATAACCTGTCCAAACACCTACAACCAGTTCAGGATTAAAACCAATCATAATGTTGTCGTAATCGGTAGAGCCACTTTTTCCAGCATATTTATGACTTAAATGATTATGAATTGAAAGTCCGGTTACTGATTGGTTGTAACTCATATTAGGGTCAAACATCCCTGTTAACATATGATTAAGAATAAAACAGAGATCAGGGTTTAATATTTGCTCATTTTCAAGTTTATGCTCATATAAAACAAAGTCATTTAAGTCAGTGATTTTTGTGATATAAACGGGACTTATTTTCTTCCCCAAGTTCGCAAATTGGGCATAAGCATTAGTTAATTCACTTAATTTTATTTCTGTAGAACCTAAAGCAAGTGATGGTACAGGTTTCATCTGGGCAGTAATTCCTAGTCTTTTGGCGATATTTATTAATGTTGACTCACCAAGAAATAAATGGGTTTTAATCGCATAAATATTATCAGAAACAGCTAAAGCATAAGCCATTGTAACATCATCATGGGCGTAGATGTTCTGAAAATTGCTTGGTGAATATTTTTCACTACCATTATTTAGATAAAATGTTGTTGGTTCACTTTTAAATGTTGTTGTTGGTGTAAAGCCATATTCAAGGGCGGCATAATAAAGAAGTGGTTTAATCGTCGAACCAGGATGTCTCTGTCCAGCAAGGGCACGATTATATTGTGAATAATAATAGTTTCTGCCACCAATTACAGTTTTTACATAACCTGTGAGCGGATCAAGCGCATAAACCCCGGTTTCAATTGTCGAATTAGGGTTATATAAGTTATTAACTGCTTGTTCCGCAATTTCATTTAATGCTAAATCTAAAGTAGTATATACTTTAATGCCATTAATAAAAGGATCATCGATTAACCCATGTTTTTCCAATTCATACATAATAATATCTTGAAAATAAGGGGCAGTTTGATAAATATTTTTCGGTTGTTTACCAATAACCTCTATTTCTTCATTTAAAGCATTTTCATATTCAGCGAGCGTTATTTTTTTTTCATCAAGCATCAATTTAAGGATAATTTCTTTCCGGGCGTTATTTTTTTCAAAATTATTTATTGGTGAATATAATGATGGTCCCTTAGGAATAGCAGCTAATACAGCTGCTTCAGCAATCGTTAATTCTAATGGTTCCTTATTATAGTAAAACTTTACCGCATCACCAATTCCATAAATTCCATGGCCAAAATAAATTGTATTTAAATAACCTTCAAGAATATCAGTCTTTGAATAATTACTTTCTAATATAATTGTATAATAAGCTTCTTTTAGTTTACGTAAATATGATTTTTCATGTGTTAAATATAAATTTCTGGCATATTGTTGGGTTATTGTCGATGCCCCATATTTTTTACTCATGCTCGAAATATTATCAATAATTGATTTAATAATGCGCCGATAGTTAAAACCATGATGTTCAAAAAAGTGCTGGTCTTCAACACTTAAAATCGCATTAACAAGATGTTCTGAGACCTTATCAAGGTTAACATAATTATCAGTATGTTTATTATTTAATTCGAAATATTTTTTTTGATCGATACTGTAAAATTCAATTTTCTTTAAATCACTTATTTCAGGAAGTTTTTGGTTTTTAATATAGTGAAAGCTTACTGTTATAGTTATTATCATTAGCGCAATAATAGTTAAAGAAGTAATTATTTTTTTGTTTTCGATTATTTGTTTAGCTTTATTTTTTAATTTAATCATCTTATCACCTTTAAATTTTCATTTTTATTGTTTTATCTTTTCCGTAAAATATGATATATTTAGATAGTAAAAAATTGTATAAAAATGGAGGAATGGATATGTCACTTACTGCAGGAATTGTTGGCTTACCAAATGTTGGAAAATCAACACTATTTAATGCGATTACAAAATCACATGTTGAAGCAGCTAATTATCCGTTTGCGACAATTAGTCCTAATGTCGGAATCGTGGAGGTACCTGATACCCGTCTTTTTGAATTAGCGAAGCTCGTAAATCCTAAAAAAATTATTCCCGCGGCTTTTGAATTTACTGATATTGCTGGTTTAGTTAGAGGAGCAAGTAAAGGTGAAGGTTTAGGAAATCAGTTTCTCGCAAACATTCGTGAAGTAGATGCTATTTGTCAAGTTGTTCGTTGTTTTGAAGATAATAATATAACACATGTTGATGAGTTTGTGGACCCTGTTCGGGATATAGAAACGATTAATTTAGAGCTTATCTTAGCTGATTTGGAACAAGTTGAAAGACGATTAGGAAGAATTGAAAAGCAAGCAAAAATGAAAGATAAGTCTTTTTATGAAGAGTATTGTGCTTTAGAAAAAATTAAAATTAATTTTCAGGAAGGGATTCCCGCACGTTTAGTTAATTTGTCTATAGATGAAGTAAATGCGGTTAAGCATTTACAATTATTAACATTAAAACCGATGTTATATGTCGCTAACATCTATGAAGCTGATATCAATAATTATGAACATAATCATTATTATCAACAAGTTAAAGCAATTGCCAGTGATGAGAATGCGGAATTAATCGCATTATGTGCTAAAATTGAAGCAGAATTATCAGAGTTAGACGATGAGTCAAAAGAAGTGTTTCTTTTAGAATTAGGAATCGATGAAAGCGGCTTAGATAAGTTAGTTAAAGCTAGTTACAGGCTTTTAGGTCTTGAAACCTTCTTTACTGCGGGGCCAAAAGAAGTGCGAGCCTGGACTTTTAAAAAGGGGATGACAGCACCAATGTGTGCTGGTATTATTCATACTGATTTTCAAAAAGGTTTTATTCGTGCTGAGGTAATAAGTTATCACGATTATATCGATTATCAAAGTGAACAAATGGTTAAAGAAGCAGGTAAAATGCGCTTAGAAGGAAAAGAATACATTGTCAAGGATGGCGATGTAATGCATTTTCGTTTTAATGTATAAAGTAGAGGATTAAACATCCTCTTTTTGAATTTACAAGCAGAATTATTTATAGTATTATGAAATTACTAGCAAATCAACAAGACTTATTTGTTTATTAATTGAGGCTAGTATTGTGGAGGTAAAAATGTTTGATAATAAAAAACTAATTAAAGCCATTGA
>CALFRW010000151.1 GCA_937919135.1 uncultured Haloplasmataceae bacterium | reverse complement strand
AATTAATATGTCTTACTAAAAGTATATTCATTAATTTCGTTTAAATCAACATTAATTGTGATAAATAGTAAATTAATTTAGATAATTTATCCAAAAAATATGTTGATATAGCTAAATTATAATATTATAATAAGTTTTTGTCGAATTTTGTTACTTTGTCGACTGTGAATTAATTTGAATTATGATTAAACAATAATCTTATTCACAATATACAGATAATAAATATAAATCTATGGATAATCCAATCATTATTATGGAAAGGTCTTTTTATTTCTTAAGCAATTGGCTTATTTTGTATATTTGTCAATAATATTGATTATTTCCTCGATTTTTTGTTCACCTTGACCCTTATTGATCGCATCAGTAACACAGGTTCTAATATGTTTATCTAATATTTTTAAATTTGCTTTTTTTAATAGAGCTTGTACAGCTAGAATTTGATTTGCTATATCAACACAATAGCGATTATCTTCAATCATTTTTATAATACCTTCGATTTGTCCTTTTGAGGTCTTAAGTAAATTAATTGCCTCTTTATGTTTCATAATGTCTCTCCTTATCATAATTTCACTTTATTATATTAAATTATAAATCTAATGTCAATTTTGTTTAAAAAAGAACCCTTTCGGATTCTTTTTAGTTCTCTAATAGTTTTTCTATTTCAGCTTTTTGTTCTTGTTTTCGATTTAAAGGCCGACAATCAGCAACAGTTTTTTTGCCTTTTAACAATGCATCTGCAAAGGCTTTACATCCAGGTTCACCGCAGGTAGTACAATTTAAGGCTGGTAATAGTTCAACAATCTTATTAAATCTAGGGTCATCATTAGTTACATCAACAATTTCTAATTTCTTTCTAGGAGCTGGTTTTTTTGGCTCTTTTACATCGGTTACTTTATCTGGGTCCTCTCCATTTAGGATCGCTTTTACTTTAGCGTATGTTAAAGCCGTTCCTGGAGTACAATTAGTGACATCAGCATCTCCTGCGAGTAAACCTTCAGCCATACCAGAGCATCCAGCATATCCACAAGCTCCGCAGTTAAAACCTGGTAAGTTAGCTACAATAAGTTCATAGCGGGGGTCCTCTTTAACATGAAATACTTTACTGGCAAATGCTAGTACTAATCCAATGACAGCTCCAATTGCTCCTACAACTAAAGCGACAAACAATCCATCAATTAGAATTTGCATTTATTTCACCTTCTTCACAGTCCTTTTTTATTGCTGCTTTTATTTCTTGAACGCGGTTAGTATCAGAATAAGCACATGTACTAGATGTGCAATGTTCGCACTTTAATGATGGTAAGTCATATCCCTCAGGTAAAGGTGTCTTTTTATTTAGATACATTCCAATTGCGAAAAATGCACCTAATCCTGTAAGCAGTAATGCAATCCATAATACTTGCATATTATATTTCGATTACTCCTGCAAAACCGATAAAAGCAATTGACATAATACCTGCCACTATTAGCGCAATTGGTGTTCCTTTTAAACTTTTAGGGATATTAGCATTTTCGAGTCTTTCACGAATCGTTGCAAAAACATAGATAACTAATGCATAACCTACTGAAATTCCAATACTATAAACTACCATCTTTGTAAACGGAAATTCTTGATTCACGTTTATTAATGCTACTCCTAATACAGCACAGTTTGTAGTAATAAGTGGTAAATAAATCCCTAACATCTTATATATTATTGGCGCTGTTTTCTTAATAAACATTTCAACAAACTGAACAACACCAGAAATTATCAAAATAAATACGATTGTCCGCATGTATGTTAACTCTTGTGGAATTAAGACAAAATGATCTATTGACCATGTCATTATCGATGAGAGAGTAATAACAAAGATAACTGCTAATCCCATACCAATAGCTGATTGGCTTTTTTTCGATACTCCCAAAAATGGACAAGCTCCAAGAAACTGGGTTAACATAACGTTCTGTATTAAAATGGCATACAATCCTAATGCAATATAATCTCCAAAATTCATATAACTCTCCTCCTATTCTTTTACTTCAGCACTTTTAGTACGTGCATTTTTAAGCGCATTAATACCACCTAAGAGTAATCCTAAGGTAATAAATGCTCCTGGTGCGATAATAAAGATTGTAGCTGGTTGAATTAAATTAAGAGGTGTCACATCATAACCAAGTAGTGTACCAGCTCCAAAGAATTCTCTAATTGCTGATAAAATTGTGATCGCAAGCGTATATCCAATTCCCATACCTAAGGCGTCAATAAATGAGGCAAAGACATTATTTTTACTAGCAAAGGCCTCAGCTCGTCCTAATACAACACAGTTTACGACAATTAAAGGAATAAAAATGCCTAGGCTTTCATAAATACTGAAAGTGAATGCATGCATCAGCATGTCAACAATTGTGACTAGTGTCGCAATTACGACGATATAAGCAGGAATTCGTACTTCATTAGGGATCAATTTTCTAATTAAAGAAATAATCACATTTGACATAATAAGGACGATTGTAAATGCTACTCCCATTCCTAAAGCATTCATAATTGAAGTTGTAATGGCAAGAACTGGACACATCCCAAGCATTAATACAAACACAGGGTTTTCTGAAAATATTCCTTTAAGAAAATTTTGTTTAGTTTTCATTTTGATTATCCCCCAGTTCTTTAATATTTTCATTAAAATAGTCTAAAGCTGCTTTAACACCATTTTTTACAGCTGTAGAGCTCTTAGTAGCACCGGTTAAAGTATCAACTTCTGCTACATCATTTAAACCTAAAAATCGGGAAATAAAACTAATCTCATTAACTTTGGTACCTACACCAGGAGTTTCTTCACTTATAAGGTAGCTTATCCCCTTAACTTTCCCTGAAACATCGATCCCAACTATAAATTCTAACTTTTGATAAGGTTTTGGTGCAATAACATAAAATACATAACCAATTATTTGCTCCTGATTTTTATCATCATAAATAATATAGTATTCTTTAAGAATTTTTTCATTTAAGATAATAGTATTTTCTTCTTCTTCTAATGAATCAGAATCGAGATTCGGAAAAATATTTTCAATACCATTCGCTAATTTTTTAGCTTCAGCGATAGCAATCGGTTCTTTAGTCAAGTTATTAACAATACCGAGAATTAATCCACTTAAAGCTGAAATTATAAAAAGTACTAATGTTAAATGGACATACTTTTTCATTATAACGCACCTCCAATTTGGGTACTAGTGTAGTAAGTAATACCAACGATAATAAGTAAGGTAATAATCCAGAAAACAATTTCTTTGATTGAAATACCCTTTTTTTGCCCCATAAAGGCATTATCAATTATTGGAGTGAACATATTCATAAATAAAATTGAGAATAATACACCTTCAGGTAAATTACCTAACATTCTAATTACAAAAGTAATTATTGCTAAGTATACCGCAAAAACTGCTCGTCCTTTTTTTGAAATTGGCTGTGTAACAGGTTCTGTAGCCATAAAAACAGCTCCAAAGAGTAGTCCGCCAGTTATAACATAAAATAACGGATAATAAATTCCCAAAGTATTAAAGCTTAAACCAGAACTTAAACTCGTCCATTGAAGCACATCTTGATTTAAAAGTGCTACTCCCCATGTCATCACAAATACTAGCCCTACATAAATAACTGGCACAAACCAATTAATCGTTTTCTTAATTGATAAAAAGATAAAGGCAAGAATTATCCAAAATGATAAACTTTCTCCTAAAGCACTAGGATAAAAGCCAACAAATATTCTAAAGAAAGAACCGTATAATTCCTTAAACCTGCTATAGGTAAACAACCCTTCTTTAGCAATGATCGTTAAAGGTGAAGCAGAAGATAATGCATCAACAGCGCCTGTTACCTCTGGATTAATTCCAAATAAAATGGAAGATATATTTAGTGTAAATGGAATTGCTTGGTAATTAAGCGCTTGCTGCATAAGCGAAGTAAAAGCAAGCGTTACAAATGCCCGCCCCACTAAAGCAGGATTAAAAATATTGTTTCCGACGCCACCAAAAATTGATTTTCCAATTATTATCGCAACAAAACCACCGATTACAACAACATATAGTGGTGTACCAAATGGTAAAGATAAAGCATAAAGCATCCCAGTAATAGAGGGATAGGTAGTCGCCATACTTCTAAACCATCCGGCGAAATCATTGTATTCTTTATTAACATATCGATTCCAGATCGATTCAGCTGCAATACATGAAAAGACCCCTGTAAAAATAACTAATCCAGCACGGATTGCTACCACAATTCCTTCAGTAAATGAAGCATCCAAATATATTGTGACAAATAGAAATTGAATCAACATTGCCACTATCGCCATCGGATAAGTTGTTAATGGTAAATCTAACATATACTTATGAGTAGACTTACCACTATGAATATGTGGATAAGCATTTACTTGATATTTAGTCATGATATTTCTCCTTCCTAATCAACATACGTTTATTTCTTTTTATTACGATTTTTAACATTATAGTATGTTTTTCCCTTTTTAATTGCCTCATTTACATAAATATGTGAAGGGCATACATAAGCACATGTTCCACAATCGATACATTTTGTTACATCAAGTTTTCCTAATAATATATCATTTTTCGCGATTGATGCTTGTCTTAATAATGTTGGTTGCAGTCCAACAGGACAATGAACAACACAACTACCACAGCGTACACAAGGTTGCTCATCACGAATAAAGACACGCGGATCACTTTCTTTTAAATGTAATACATCTAATAATACATCGCCAACAGGTTGATTATGAGGAACTTTATATTCTTTAATACTATCAAAAATTAAGATAGCGGAATTGGTCTCTGAGATGATAAACTGATCATTTTTTTGTGCCATCCCCATCATCGGTCCACCAACAACGATTCGTACTTCAGCAAACTCATTTGCAACCCCGCCTGATAAAGCGATTAATTCTTTTGCAGGTGTTCCAATGCGAACGCGATAATTTTTGGGACTTACGACTGCTTCTCCTGATACAGTAACTACTCTTTCAACAAGTGGCAAACCTGTTCGAACAGCATTAGAAACAGCATAAGCCGTGGCAACATTATTTACAATTACCCCACATTCGAAAGGTAAGTTTTCATATGAACGTTTTACAGCTCGATAAACTACTTGTTTTTCCCAACCTGCAGGATATTCATCTGGTACTTCGATTACTTTAATATTGTTAAATTTCTTAACTTCCTCACATAGTGCATTATATACTTCTGGTTTACCTTTTTTAATAACGATTATCCCCTTATTTGCGTCTACTATTTTCATTAAAATAACTAGTCCATCGATAACTTCAGCTGTGTTTTCAAGCATTATTCGATAATCAGCTGTAATATAAGGTTCACATTCAGCACCGTTTAAGATCACTGTATCAATATCTTTTACATTACTATATTTTAATTCTGTTGGAAATCCTGCTCCACCTAAACCAACAATCCCTGCTTGATGAATTATATGTAATATCGCTTTTCGATCATCTAGACTACTTAATGGTTTAGCATCAATTGGTGTGTCCTTAAAATCATTTTTAATTTTGATACACATATAAGGCATGCCTGTACTATGAGGTTGTCTTTCCGTAGCAACTACTTCGCCACTAACAGATGCATGCTTAATAAGTGGTAAGCCTTTTTCTTTAGTTCTTTCAGCAATTTTTTGCCCTAACTTCACATAGTCTCCAGGTTTTACATAAATTTCAAAATCAGTTCCCTTTACTGATAATGGAATATAAACAAATTCAGGTGATGTATATTTAACAGTTTCAATATATGCTGTAGCATCTTTTTTACCTGGAATATGGATTCCTTTTTTTGCCTTAAATAGCTTCATCCTAACACTCCTTCTTATAGTTTCATCCGTAAAAATTATAACCTTTATAATTTGCAAAGTAAAGAATTGTATAATTATTCACAAAATTAAAATTTACCAAAAAAAAGCTTGAAACCTTAATTTTAGATAGTTTCAAGCTAATAATATTTAGATAAGTGTTTTTATCGCCAAAATAATTAATATTACTCCACCAATTATTTCAGCTTTATTACCTACATATTTTTTTAGATAGATTCCGCAAGTAGCTCCAAAGAGTGATAAAAAGAAGGTTACCAAACAAATAAAGAGAAAAGCAAGAATTATCTGACTATATTCAAGACCATATGATATTCCAGCAGCAAAAGCATCGATACTAGTAGCGATTCCATATGTAAATAGGATCTTTATTGATAAATATCGATATTCACCTGTATTTAAGCATCTTCCTCTTTTACATCCAGAACAATCCGCTCTATCACACCTACTTCTTCTATTATCAAATGAGTCCAAAAGCATTTTAACACCTAAAAATGCTAATAACAGTCCAGCAATTAGTGAATTATAAGTGGTTATTTCTTTACCTAAAATAGCTAAGGTGTAATATCCCAGTAAAAATAACCCCCCTTGAAATAATCCAAACGTTAATGCAATTTTAAGTTTATCGATCTTTTTCTTAGCGATATTACTCATTCCTAAAGTAGTCGCAACCGCAAAAGCGTCCATTGCTAAAGCAATTGCCAAAAGGATAATTATGATAAGTTGTTCCATATATTGCCTCTCATAATATAAGACTTCTAGTATTCATACTAAAAGTCTAACTAATAAAATTATTATAATTAATAGATTAATGAATGTCAAATTATCTTTATCCAAAGTTTAGCTGAAACTTCTACGATACTCCCGATAAATAAAATCGTAAATAACGTTCCTATACCAATATTGTTAAAAGGATTACTGTTAATAATTCCTATTATAATGGCTACAAGAAATGCACTTAATTCAGTTAGCGTTTTAGCTTTTAAATAATTAAGTTGAAATTTCTGTTTTATACTTAGCATGAGAATATCTGGAGGGGTAGGAGGATATTTGGTATGAACGAGTAATGATATTCCACTGCCTAATAAAACTAGACTAAATAGAAATATGGGGATGCGGATTGCCAAAGCTGATAGTTCAAAATTTAAAACATAATCTAACCAGAAATCAATAAACTGTCCCTGAATTAACCCCGTTATTATTGCTAAGAGGTTTCTAATATTTTTGTAAAAGATTTGCGAGATTAAGATTGTAATAATGCCAACGATAAAAACCCATGTTCCAAACGATAAAGCATAGAATTCAAATAAGTTATTATGAAGGACATCCCATGGTCCGACACCAATTTCTGCTCGCAAATAAAGAGCGATTCCGAAAGTCATTAAGATTTGGGCAAGTAAAAATAAAATAAGTCTCTTAGTATGTTTCATATTATCTATCCTATCTAATACTATTTACTTTAATAAAATATCTCCTGATATCGTTTTAATCTTGACGTTATTATTACTATCATTCCCGACAGTACCCGCTACTTTATCATCATCATTATATTTATTAACTAAATAGCGATATTTTATCTCAATATCTCCTGATACTGTATTAATGGTAAAATCAAAATCGACATTTTCTTTTAAAGCGACGATTACATCACCAGATACAGTCGCAATATCAGTGATAAAATTATCATTAATAATACTTACTTCGACATCTCCTGATACTGTTTCACCAATGAAGTTACCCGCAATTTCCCATGCTTCAACATTACCTGATGTTGTATCAAAAACGATATTTGCGCTAATTTTTTCCAGTTCAATATCTCCAGACACTGTATTTAAGCTTAATTCTTCCTTAGTAATAATATCTTTAAGCTCGATATCCCCGGAAACGGTTTCAATAGAAAGCTTTTTTAAACTTAAATTTTCTAAGTATATATCAGATGACATGACATCGATAATAATACTTTCTTGATATTCTTTAGGTAAATATAAGTCCATGATTAAATTAGAATAAACCACAAGTCCAATATTACTACTTGAAGGCTCAAATGTTATTGTATCACCTTTTTTATTTGTTTCAAGTTTATTGTTAATATTACATAATAAACAATTTATCTTACCATGATATTTTAAAGATACTTCATCACCATCAACTAAATGGATTTTTAAATCGGCACTTGCTGTCCCAATTTTAATTTTATTTACATTTTCAATTGAATAACTCTTTTCTTTATTAACCGTAATTGTTTGAAATAAATCAGCATCTTCATTAGTTGCATAAACAATACCCGCACCAATTAACGAAACAACAAAAAGACATATTAAACCAATAACTATTTTTTTAGTCATTATTCATTCTCCTATTCGAAATAATCTTAACATTAAATTTTAGATACTTTATCGTTATAAGATAAAAATACTTATTTAAATACCACGAAGCTATCGTCCATAATCCACCTAACGATCCGAGTGCTAATCCAACGAAAATTGCTAATAATGGATCGGGTACATTATGAAATAGCATAGGCAAAAAGGACGCTATAATGACAAAGAGTCCACTGCCAATAATCGCAATTCCCGACACAAATATCGCAAATAATGAAACTGCAATTCCGATAAAAGGTCCTAATATAAAGAGTAAATTTAGGAAACCTAAGCCAATCGTCGCAAATAATGCGCGGTAAAAATTATTAAAAGTAAAAGTTTCCTCTACTATACTAATACGATAATTTGCTTTCATCTCTTTAGCTAAAGTTTTAGGATTACCTAATGAATCTGCTATTTCGGCTTCACTTCGACCTTCACTTAATCCAATCGTAAAATGTTCCTCATAATCATAAATTAATTCTTCGAGATCGCGTTCTGGCAATCCTTTTAATTGTTCTTTAAATAGTTGTATATATTGCGCCTTGTTCACCAATATCACTTCCCTTCAAAATATGATTCACCGCTTTGATAAAGCTATACCACTCTCGTTTTAATTTAGCCAAAACATCTTGACCGGTATTTGTTAATTTATAATACTTTCGCATCGGTCCTTCTTGCGATTCCTTTAAATACGTTGTTACATAACCTTCTTTCTTCAATCTAGATAGTAGTGGATAGATGGTTCCTTCGCTAACCGAAATACTATGAGAAATTTTATTAACCAACTCATATCCATAACAATTTTTTTGCTCTAGAATCGAAAGCACGCATAACTCTAGGACACCTTTTTTAAATTGTATATTCATGTATACCTCCTTGGATTATTATATCACAAGGTATATTGCCTAGCAAGGTACTGATTAACTTTTTTCATAATATCTAGAAGAATAATATTGTGATTAACTTGATTAAGTTAAAAATAAATAAATTACCTCTACAAGGTAAATTTTCTAGATATTTACCTTGCAGGGTTAATTTTTGTGTGTTATAATCGAAAAAGAAAGGTGGAATAGTTATGTATTACGCCATAATTGGTGATATAATTAATTCAAAGAAAATAAATGATCGTTTAGAAACTCAAGAAAAGTTAAAGTTGTTTCTTGAAGAAATCAATCTTTATTATAAAAATGATATCGCAGCTAATTTTATTATTACGCTCGGAGACGAATTTCAAGGATTATTAAAAACCCCTCGTAATTTATTCGAAATTATTAATAAACTTGAAGCAATTATGCGACCATATAAAATCAGATTCGGTATTGGGATTGGAGAAATAATTACAAATATTAACAACAAGGCATCTATCGGTTCTGATGGACCTGCATGGTGGAACGCCAGAGATATGATTAGTGATTTAAAAAACAACCGTAAGGGACTAAAACTTGTTTCCAATGTTAAAATTGCTGGAATTAAGGACGATAATATCTTAGATTTATTAAATATCAACTTAAGCTTTTGTCATTCAATAAAAAATAACTGGACAAAAGACCAAATGGCTGTCATTGATTATATAATCCTTAAATATGGTTTAACAGATAATTTTATTCAAAAACAAGTAGCAAATGAGATTGGTTTAAGCCCTGTAAATATAAACAAAAAACTTAAACTCTCATTATTTTATGATTTAGTTTATGCGCAACAAACGATTGCGAAAATTTTATATAAAGGATGAGGATAATGGAAATTGGGATTTTAATTTTAATTATTTATTTACTGTCTAATTATTACATTTTCAACAATAAAAACCTTCAATTAAAACAAATTTTCTATAGTTCTTTAGTCTATCAAACCCTACTATTACTACTACTTGTTTTTCAGTTTAATCTAAAATTATTTGTAGTTTACCTTATTTTAGGTATTTCGCATTATTTCATTCATATGTTGTACTACTATTTTTACACTCGCACCTCTAAAAAGAACTTATTGTTTATTAGCGAGCAAATACTTCAATTTTTTATTATTTTATTCGTTGATCAGTATTTAACATATGAATATAGTTTTATCACTAATAATCAAACATTTTTTAAAATTGTCCTTAGTTTACTACTTATTGGGTTACCATGTAATGTCTTATTCAAGATGCTCTTTAAGCAATTTAAACCAGAAGATAAGGATGAAATTGATCAAACATTTAAAAATGCCGGTGCAACAATTGGGGTTTTAGAAAGAATTTTAATCTTAATTTGCCTGATTAATACCCTCTATACTTCAATTGGCTTAATTTTTACAGCTAAGTCAATCGCTCGCTATAAAAGAATTAATGATGAACCTGCATTTTCAGAATATTATTTAATTGGTACCTTATCAAGTGTCCTATTCACTGTACTTGTCTATATATTTGTTTTTCATTTTCTATAAATCTTTATGCCAAATATTTAGGCTCTCAATTGCACCAGATATATTCGCATTATTAATAACCGTTCCTGAATAATTATACCCCATTTTAGAAAAAGCAATATTCATTCCATACGATAGTGATCGAGCCATGGTATATGCTTTTTTAATCTGTAATTTTCTCATATATGCTTCCATCTTGTGTAATAAAAAAAGCGAAATCTGCTTCCCACGATAGTTCTTTAATACCGCAAAATCTGTCATTTCAACTACTGATTTATTATAGTTTATTTCACAAGCTGAAATGCCAATTAAAACCCCTGCCTTAAATACACCAAAATAAATAATATTTTCATTCATTGTTTGTTTAAGATAATCGCTTTCAAAAATCGGAAAGGGATATGTCTTAAACACTCTTTTATATAATTCAATCATATTCCCTATATCTTTTTCATCAAGTATTTTATATGCTAATGTTTTATCAATTATAAAACTATTTTCATTTCTTTTATGCTTCGCGATTTGAATAATCTGCTTAGCTTTATTTTTCTCTTTTTCTTTTTTTCGCTCTAGCTCATGATATTTTGCTAAGAAAAATAAATCCACTTCGCCATTATAATAATTAGGTATTTTTGCTTCTTCAATATAACCTTTATTAATAAAATTGTTTTTGTAGTTTTCTGGTACTTTAGCAACAATTTTTGCATAATTATTTTTTTTAACTAATTCATTAAAACGATTAAATAATTTAGCTAAATCGAGAGGATTAAAATCAAGTAAATAAATTCGATCATTATATTTCCCATGTTGTATTAAAGAAGAACCGATCATTTCAAGTTTATCATGCAATTTACCACCTCCTAAAATAAAAATACTCTAACCCCTGTTATAGAGTTAGAGTACTTACGTTTACACATGATACTTTCGTACCGTTTATGACCAATTGATCCTAAACAAGTCCCAGTTCTATTAATGTTTTTCAGTAAAAATTTCAACTAAATTACTCAAGTTACCTACTTCACGTTAATTTATATTAATTATATTATAATATTGAAGCAATTATGTCAAATTAAAATAAACAAAAATACATTTTTTCCGATCCTACATAAAAATCTATGCAAAAATTATATTTTATAATATTATATATTGAGATTCTCAATACACTGCACTCCTCAAAAAAGGTAACTCAAATGAGTTACCTTTTGTTATCTTAGAGTTTTGCATCATCTACTTGATTTAGATATGCCTCAATTGGTTCAATAACTGATTTTATACTACCATCTTCAAAGGGATTCTGTAATCCTGCAAGTTTTGCTAATTCTAGGAAAGGTTTGGTTCCTCCTAATTTACATAGTTTTAGATAACTGTCCCAAGCTTGCTCGCGATTTTCACGAGATTTAACCCAATATTGAAAAGCACAGACCTGTGCAAGCGTGTAATCAATATAATAAAATGGTGTACCAAATATATGACCTTGTCTAAACCAATAACCACCCCGATTATAAAAATCATTATCCTCATAATCCTTATGTGGTAGATACTTCTTCTCAATTTCACGCCATTTAGCTTTTCTTTCTTGTGGTGAAACATTAGGGTTCTCGTATACAAAATGTTGAAATTCATCAACTAAAACACCATATGGTATAAACAGTAGTGCATCATTTAGATGAGCAAACTTATATTTTGCTTCATCTTCTTGAAAGAAAAGCTTCATCCACGGCCAAGTAAGAAATTCCATACTCATTGAGTGGATTTCACAAGCCTCATAAGTTGGCCAAGTGTATTCAGGAACTTCATATTCTCTACTATTATAAACTTGGAAAGCATGACCTGCTTCATGCGTTAAAACATCAACATCACCACTTGTTCCATTAAAATTAGCAAAGATAAATGGTGATTTATAATTATTAATAAACGTACAATAACCTCCACCTGCTTTTCCCTTTTTCGCTACTAAATCCATTAAATTGTTCTCTGTCATAAGGGTAAAAAATTCATCGGTTTCAGGTGATAATTCATGATACATTTGTTTCGCGTTATTAACTAACCATGGTTCATCGCCTTTAGGTTTGGCATTTCCTGATAAAAATCTTAATCCTTCATCATAATACTTTAAGCTTTCCACTCCCAAGCGTTTTGCTTGTCGATTTAATAATTTTTGTGCTACAGGTACTAAATCCTCTAATACCTGTTTCCGATAGTTAGCGACCATATTTACATCATAATCAGTACGAGATAATCTGTCATACCCTAATTTGACATAGTTATCATAGCCTAATTTTTTTGCCATATTATTACGAACATGGACTAGTTCATCGTATATTTCATCAAATTTGGCTTCATTTTCTAGAAAAAAGTCGGTAATAGCTAATTGTGCCTTTTTACGCATCGAGCGGTCTAGTGATTGGGTAAATGGTGCCATTTGTGATAAATTTCGCTCTTCACCTTCAAACATTATTTTAGCTGATGCAATTAGTTTTTGATAATTGCTGGATAATTTGTTTTCTTTTTGAAGCTCTTCAATAATTTCTTTTGAAAATGTTTTTAATGCTAATTCTGCAATATTGAATAAATGAGTTCCCCATTTTTCTTCGAGTTCATTTTTGAATTTAGAATTTAGTAAACATTGATAATATTTACTAACCTCTTCTTGATATAAAGGAACGTTTTCGTTAAAGAATTCCATTTCTTTTTCATAAAACTCATCAACAGTATTAATAGAATGTCTTATACTAACTAAAGTTTGCATAGTTTCAAATTCATTACGTAATTTGATAATATCACTCATTATTTTGTCTACTTCAGTGAAATTATCTGCTGCTTCAAACTGTTTTAATAATTTATCAAACCTGGTTTTTACTTCATCCATACTCGGACGTACATACTTAAAATCTTCAAACTTCATCCTTTTCCTCCCGTTTTTTAACATTAACAATATTTATTATACCATGTATGACTATTCAATTACAAACTCTTTGCGATTTCTTCTTCTATCATTTAAAGATAAATATTTTTTTCTCAGTCTAATATCATCGGGGGTAATCTCAACTAGTTCATCGTCATTGATAAATTCTAATGCTTCTTCAAGTGTAAATTTTTGAGGATTGCTTAAGCGCATTGCCTCGTCACTATTAGCTGAGCGCATATTGGTAAGCTTTTTGTTTTTACAAGGATTAACAGTTAAATCAGTGTTTTTGCTGCAAACACCAATAATCATCCCTTCATAAACTTTAGTTCCTGGTGTGATTATTATTTGACCTCTATCACTTAAATTAAATAAAGAGTATGTCATCGCTTCTCCTGTTGTTTGTGAAATCATAACGCCATTATTTCTTTGCGGTATTTCCCCGTGATATTTATCAAATTTTACAAATCTTCTAATTAATGTCCCTTTACCATGAGTATCATTCATAAACTCACTCCGGTAACCTAATAAACCACGAGTTGAAACTAAATATTCCATTTTGGCATAACCACTTTCTACATCCATTTTAATAAGAATTCCTTTACGCAAATTTAATTTTGTGATTACAACACCAATATATGCTTCTGGAACATTACAGACTACTTCTTCAATCGGCTCTAATATATCATCATTTACTTTATGCATAATAACTTCGGGCTTAGAAACCGCTAATTCATAACCTTCACGACGCATATTCTCGATTAAAATCGATAAATGTAGTTCCCCTCTACCAGATACTTTAAAGCCTTCTACACCCTCTAAATCTTCAACCTTAAGTCCTACATTAACTTCTAATTCCCGTTTTAAACGTCCTTTAAGATGTCTTGAAGTTAAATATTTACCACTAAGTCCTGAAAATGGTGATTTATTCACTAAAAAATTCATTGAAATTGTCGGTTCTTCGATTTGGATTTTTTCTAATGGTAAAGGGTTATTTTCTAAGCAAACTACATCCCCAATCGAAATATCACTAATTCCTGATACAACTACGATATCACCACTACTAGCACTATCTACGGCTATTCGCTTAAGTCCTATATAGGTAAAAACTTGACCTATTTTTACTTTCTTTACTACTCCTTCACTAGTACATATTGAAACGATCTGATTATTATTTATCACACCTTGATAAATCCTACCGATACCGAGTCTTCCAATATAATCGTCATATCCAAGTGAAGAGATTTGAAGTTGTAATGGTTTAGCATCATAATTAGGATATGGCCCGACTTGGTTAATTATTGTTTTAAATAATGGCTCGATCGAATTGCTATCCTCATCTAAATCTGATTTAACTATTCCATCTCGAGCTATCCCATAAAGAATTGGGAAATCTAGTTGTTCATCGCTAGCATTTAATTCAATAAAGAGGTTAAAGACCATATCGACAACTTCATTTGCACGTTCATCTCTTTTGTCAATTTTGTTAATTAATAAAATTGGTTTAAGCCCTAATTCAAGCGCTTTGCTTAAAACAAAACGTGTTTGTGGCATTGGTCCTTCACTTGCATCAACTAATAATATAACAGTGTCAACTGTTTTAATTATTCTTTCCACTTCTGAGGAAAAATCAGCGTGTCCTGGGGTATCGACAATATTAATTTTGTAATCCTTATACATAACTGAACAATTCTTAGAATAAATAGTTATTCCTCGTTCACGTTCTAAATCATTACTATCCATTACGCGCTCGAGAACTTCCTCATTAGCCCTAAAGACACCACTTTGAGAAAGAAATGCGTCAACTAAAGTTGACTTACCAGCGTCCACATGGGCAATTACCGCAATATTAATTATTTTTTGTTTCATATTTTATCACATCCTTAAAAACACAAAATTAATTTTACACCTTTTATTAATATTATACAATCTTTATTTAGTTTTAATTTATCAGAAATCATACATTTTTTGTTCAAAAAGTTGAGAAAAATGATAAAATGGTTTAAAATTATAATATTAGTAAAATAACGAAAGGTTGATCTTAATGGGAAGAGCATTTGAAGTCAGAAAAGCCGCAATGGCAAAAACAGCTGCACAAAAAACCAAAATCTATTCACGTTTTGGTAAAGAAATCTATATCGCAGCGAAATCTGGTGTTCCTGACCCTGAAATGAACATAACTTTAAAACATATCATTGAAAAAGCAAAAAAGGCACAAGTACCAGTTGATATCATTAAAAGAGCAATTGATAAAGCAACTAGTGGGGTAACAGAATCATACACATCTGTTAGATATGAAGGTTTTGGCCCTGGTGCTTCAACACTGATAGTTGATTGCTTAACAGATAACGTAAATCGTACCGTAAGCGAAGTTAGAAATTGCTTCACAAAAACCAAAAACAAAATGGGGGTTTCTGGTAGTGTATCTTTTATGTATAATAATAACGCAATTGTATCCTTTACAGGACTTACAGAAGAAGAAACACTAGTTGCATTAATTGAAGCTGATATTGATGCCGATATCGAGGTTGAAGATGAAATAATCACAATTTATGGAGAACCAACTGATTTATATAAAATTAAATCAGCGTTAGAGAAAGCTAAATCCGACCTTGATATTGATGTCGAAGAAATTTCTATGATCCCAATGAGTTACATAAAACTTGAATCTGATGAAGAACAAGAAAACTTTAACCGGTTAATGGAAATGCTTAATGAGTTAGATGATGTTCAAGAAATATATCATAATGTTGAGACACATTAAAAAAGACGTGAAATCACGTCTTTTTTCTCTAATCAATGATAATACTTTCACTACTAATAAATTGACCTGTGAAATAATCCTTTATTGTTTTAATCGTAAAACCAAGATAAGCATTACCATCAAAATATTTTCTACCCTCAGTTAATAAAGTGATGTATTTGTTATCGTTTATTTTAAAATTATCATCTCTTTCAATATATTCATCTGTGTATAAAGTATTTGAAAGATATCCGATATCGATTTTATTATTATAAAATTTCAAATCTGTGTCACAATTAGTTTTTGTACATAACTCTATTTCTTTTTTCTCATTAAATAAGTAATTTTCATTTACAATATGTTCTCTTTCATTTAAATTAGCCATATATAAATATTGGCGGTCATTGTAATATGATATATGTTTAGTATTATGATATAGTCTAAAAACACTTAGATCGTAAGGACTGAGATATTTAATTTTTTCTTCTGTTAGTGGACTAAATGTTTGACTAAAATGAAACAATAATTCATCGATTGGAAAAGGATCTAAATAACTAATAAGTAATAATAAATTACCAATATTATTTTTAGATCTAATATCTAAATAAGTTAACTCTTCTTTAATATTATAACCATAAATATTGTTGGTATTTGACTTAAAGGAAATAGTTAAATCGTCTAAGATTAATCTTGAAGTATCAATTATTTGATAATGTTCATTATATTGATTTAATGTATCTTCTAAGAAATCATATTTATAAACGTTATTATTTAGTATCGATAAATATAAAGAATTATTATTCAAATCAAGAATTAACTCCAGGTTTTTAATAATATTAAATACTGGTACAAAATCATTACCATTTTTTTTATAATACGTTTGAACATATAAATATGCTTCTTTACTATTAGGTGTTAACAGCCCTTCTTTTGATGTATATAGTATCTCTCCAGAGTAATTAATTACGATTGGATTCTTTATAATTTCATCAGCTTTTACATGTGAAACAATTAATTTTTGATGTAAAGCATAATTGGCATATTGCCTTTGCCAGATATTATATTTTTGATAAATTTTACTTGATTCATCAAAATCGTCTAAGCTCTTTCGACACACACGATAATCTTTATCTGTAATTTCTTCGCAAGCTAAATTATCGGTACTTAAATTGTCGAAATCCTTTATATGAATATCATTAATATTATAGACATGTAATAGTGAATATAATAATCCGATAACAACAACTAAAATACATAATGAAAACATTTTTTTATCAATTGATAATTTAAAATTACTTTTTTTGCTTAAAATATCTAACCGTTTATTCAAGAAGATATTCATTCTTAATTCATAAAAACCATAATTTAAAAAGATATTGAGAATAAAAACTGTGATAAAATAAATCGTTACATTACTTAAAAATTGATGATATTTTATCGTATAAACAATTAGGAATAAACTTAAAAAAGCAATCGAAAATAAAGCAAGAAAGCCAAGGATACTAAAGCGGTATGGAGTTTTATTATATATTTTGTTTACCATAAATGTATGTAATTCATAGATTCCTAAGGCAAATAAGAAAATGATATAAAACCATCCTAATGTGAGAAAGCATAAAAGAATGAAAATCGTTAAGTCAGTTTCATTATAATTATCAAAATATTGATTGTTGTTTTTATATATCGTATGATATACATTTTTCATGAGAATTTTATATCCGTAAGTTAATAAAAAGAAAATAATTATTGCTAGTAATATTGCGTATAAAAGATTACTTTTAATATAATCCCATAATTGATAATGTAATATCATAAAAAAATTAACATCGTTAACCAGCATAATCGACAACGAAAAAATGATGAGAAAAATAAAATATAATACAATCGAAAAAATAGATAATTTATCGCGGTTAGTTTTAAAAAAAGCGATAAAACTATTTTCATCATGTTCACTGTTGGAAGCTAAAAATGAATATTTATTTAAACGATAATAAATAAAAAAATAAATCCAGTTTATACCAAATGTGATTATCGTTTGTATTATTAATGAAAATATTGCTGTATAAGATATTTTCTTCATTTTATCCTAACCTTTTCTTTAGTCTTTACTATATTATAACAAAACTTTATCGATATTAAAATATTAATTGAAAAAATCCTTAAAATATCAGTAAAATTAAATAAAAATACCACATTACGTGGTATTATATGTAACAAGCACAGCCAATTATTACTAACAAAATGAATAATACTAAGATAATCGCATATCCATATTCTCCAAAACTAGCAGGAAATCCTGACATATTAATCCCCCTATTTTCTTTTTTAGATAATATATCATATGAATAACCTAAATTAATAACTATTATAATCGCCTAAAGATTAGTAATTTGGAAAAAAAGTAAATTTATGTTATCATAATTTTATAAATAGAAAGGATAACACAGATGAGTAAAATATTAGTACTAGCTGAAAAACCATCAGTTGCAAAAGATATCGCTAAAGTATTAAAATGCCATCACAAAGAATATGGCTTTTTTGAAAATTCAAAATATATTATTACCTGGGCATTAGGCCATCTAGTTACACTTGCAGACCCAGAGAGATATAATTCAAAGTATAAAACTTGGAATTTACATGATTTACCGATTATTCCTCAAGATTTAAAATTAGCTATAATTCCAAAGACCAGAAAACAATATAACATTGTGAAAACACAAATGGCACGAAATGATGTTAATGAAATTGTGATCGCAACAGATGCTGGACGTGAAGGCGAACTTGTTGCACGTTGGATTATTGAAAAAGCTAATATCAGAAAGAAAATCAACAGGTTATGGATTTCATCTGTTACAGACAAAGCTATTACCGCTGGATTTAATAACTTAAAAGCAGGACATTTATATGAGAACTTATATGCTTCAGCAAAATCAAGGGCATATGCTGATTGGTATGTTGGAATAAACGCTACCAGAGCCTTAACGACAAAATATAATGCCCAATTATCGTGTGGTAGAGTCCAAACACCTACCCTCGCGATAATCGCAAAACGAGAGTCAGAAATTCGTAATTTTCAACCAAAAACTTTTTATGGCATTCAAGTGCTCGTTAAAAATATTATCTTTACCTGGTATGATAAATTGACAAATGATCGAAAAACATTTAATGAAACATATCGCAACGAGGTTATCACAAAACTGAATCACCGAAGTGCCTTAATTTCTCAAATTAAAACCACCCATAAGTTTCAAGTTGCCCCTTGTTTATATAATTTAACACTCCTTCAAAGAGATGCAAATAGGATATATGGTTTTTCTCCTAAAGAGACCTTAGCTATTATGCAAAGCCTTTATGAATACCATAAAATATTAACCTATCCTAGAACCGATTCAAATTATTTAACTACTGATATCGTTCCAACACTAAAGGAGAGGTTACAAGCAATTAAAAACAGTCCTTATCACAAAACAATTGAACAAATATTACAAGCTCCAATTAAAGCAAATAAAGCGTTTGTTGATGATAAAAAGGTATCGGATCATCATGCAATTATCCCCACTGAGGAACAGCTTAATATTAATAAGTTAAATGATAGAGAATTTAAAATTTATGATTTAGTGATCAAAAGATTTTTAGCAGTGCTTTATCCTGCTTTTGAATATGATGAAATTAAAGTCACACTTACGATTGGTGATGAACAATTTAATGCTCAAGGAAGAAAAATTATTAATCAAGGTTTTAAAGAAATCTATAATTACCACGATGAAGAAATGGATCTAAACCTCCAAATATTGCCAGAATTAAAACTTAATGAGAAACTAAAACTTGACAAAATAATTTCTACGACAGGACAAACAAATCCACCACGTCCATTTACCGAAGATACGCTACTTCAAGTAATGGAAAATCCTGTTAAGTATATGGATAGTTCAGATAAAACTTTGCTTAAAACGATTAGTGAAACAGGAGGTTTAGGGACTGTAGCTACACGTGCTGATATAATTGAAAAATTGTTTAATACCTTTTTAATCGAAAAACGTGGTAAGGATATATATATAACTGGTAAAGGAAAACAATTATTAGAAATAGTGCCAGAAGAATTAAAATCACCGCTGTTAACTGCTGAATGGGAACAAAAACTTTCTCAAATCGCAAAAGGTGAGTTAAACGAATCTACTTATATTACTGAAATGAAAAAATACGCACAAATAGTAGTTAAAGAAATTAAAAATAGCGACAAATTGTTTAAGCATGATAATCTTTCTACTAAACAATGCCCAAAATGTGGGAAATTCCTTTTAGAAGTTAAAACTAAGGACTACAAAATGCTTACTTGCCAAGACCGTAGTTGCAATTACCGCCAAACAGTTGCCAAAATGACTAATGCAAGATGTCCTGTTTGTCATAAGCGCTTAGAGTTATATGGTGAGGCTGAAAACCAAATCTTTATCTGTAAATGTGGGCATAAAGAAAAGTTAGCAACCTATAATGCGCGGATGAAAAAAGAAAAAAATAAACTATCAAAAAAAGATGTTGCTAAGTATATAAATAAGATTAATAAAGAAAATGATGTGGCGGTTAACTCTAGTTTAGCTGATGCCTTAAAAGAACTAAAATTAAAAAATAAAGCGGATTGATTACTCATTCCGCTTTTATTAATTTAATTTAGGAGAAACATCTCACCTACAGGTACGGTAAACATAAAACCACATGGCAATTTATCATTTTTAAGTAATGCTTTAACCTCTTCAACTACTTGATATAAAAGCGCTTGATCTTTAATTACCGTAAAAATGGTTTTATTATATGGATGATGCTCTTTTAATAAATCCTTTAATGCACCAAATAAAGGAATAGATCTTATATCACTGTTTACAATAGCACTAGCCATTCCTTGACTATCAAGGATTGTTGCACCTTTAACATTTAACTTGACTAAAATTGATAAGATGTCATCTAAATAGTTTACCTTATTAAGAATAATAAATAAAACTTGCATTAACTTTCACTTCCTTTAAGAATTATTTGATTAACGTCCATACCATTTACTTCCCCAGCTTTATGTAAAGCTATTTTAGTAAGAATTGGTCCAACTATTTCATATACTAATATTCCACACATGATTATCGTGGTAATTGTCACTGCAAGTTCTGGTATTTGTTGTCTAACTATTACAGATAAACCGATGGAAACTCCTCCTTGTGGAAGTAAACAAAAACCTAAATATTTAGAAACACTTTTTTCAACTTTCATTATTTTACAGCCTAATAATGACCCAATTATTTTTCCGATACCTCTAGCAAAAATATAAGCGATTCCGATTAAACCGATGGTTTTTAAGATGTTTATATCCAACATGGCTCCTGCTAAGACAAAAAAGAGGATATAAAATACGGGTACAAATTGATTAACTACGGTAAATACTTTTTCAGATCTTGGTAAATAATTTACAATTACGAATCCGATCATGATATTTGTTAATAGTGGAGAAAGACCTAATAATGTTGAAACTCCAACTCCAATACCAATCGCAATTAATGAAGTAATTTGTAAATCATCATTAGTTTTTATTTTTCTTGTGATAAGTACGGTTATAACTCCTAATCCAAATCCCAAAACTAAAGAGCCAAGTATTTCAATTAAAGGGTTAATCACAATATTAATAAACGATGGTTCAACACCCCTTATTGACATTGCTGCTATTGGTATCGCTAGACCAAAAATCATAATTCCAAATATATCATCTAAGGCAACAACAGGTAAAATTGTTCGTGTAAGCGGTCCATTTGCACGATATTGTTTGATGACCATAAGTGTTGCTGCAGGTGCGGTTGCTGCAGACATTGAAGCAATTATGATACTTAAAGCAAAAGATTGTTGGAATAATATATACATTACTATAAAAACTACTAAAACAGCTCCCACCACCTCCATTAGAGTAATAACAAAAATCCTCTTCCCATATTTAACCATTTCATGAATTACAAATTCACTTCCAATGCTAAAAGCAATAAAGGATAATGCTAATTCATTCACAATTTCAAAGGACTGGGTATCTTTAGAACTAATGTAGTTTATCAATGATGGACCCAATAATAATCCTGCAATTAAATATCCTGATACATTAGGTAATTTAACTAAATTTGCTAATTTACCACAAATAATTCCTACGATTAAGACAATACTAATTTTTAATATCATGTATTTCTCTTCTCCTTTCATATTACTATACTAATCAAAAAACGCATAACTATATATTAGTTATACGCTTGAGTACTCCTATGAGGTTAGCTGACGGGTTAGGGATCTCAAGTCTCCCCTCTAATTAGATTAACCCCAAATTTGGTTCCCCCACTATAAGTAATATTCGGAGATTTCTATTTAAGATTATACCATAAAAATCTTAAAAGACAATAAATATTAACGAACATAGAAAAAAAACTGACGATAAGCTATAATAAAGATACCATATTTAGGAAGTGATTAAATGAAAAACAAATTATTAACAATAATGCTATCCTTAAGCCTATTAGTATTCATGTTAGCTTTTCTTGCATTAATATATGGCGATACTTTAGACAAACAATATAATGTCATTGGAATTAGGGTAGCGACATTATTAGTTGCCTTTGCATCATTTGTATCAAGCACAACATTTAGCTTTTTAATCTATTACCATAATCGAACTGTCAGTAAAATCAATGATGATACAAATAAACGGGCTGAATTATTTCGTGATTTGCAATTTGCCTCCAGTAATTATTCGATTATAGAATTTATGGATCGAATGCTTATCTATAATGAATCTAGTCGTTATATTAAAAGGTTTATTGAAAGAGGCATAACAAATTTTCATATGTTAAAAAATGATGTATCTGAGCAAGATGTATCCGTAAATCCTGATAAATATAACTTTATTTCGATAAGAATTCCGTTTCGAGTTATAGAAGGAAAAATGGTGTCGAAAATCTCATTTGATAAGATTACCTTTGAACGTGATCAAACTAAATATATTTTTACTTCACCAACTTCCCATACACAAAACACTGTTTTTTTGCTTTACAATGAGTTAACAAAAAGAAATAATGTCATTGTTAATTTAGTGTTTTTAAAGGAAAGTAGTTTTATTCAAAGAGAATCTTTAAATCACTTCACAAAGATTAAAATCAATATCAACATCACAAGTTTATTAGGAGTTCAAGTCAAAGGAGTTGTGGAATTACATTTCACTAATCCAGAACAAATTGAGGGTGATGGTAAAAACACTTATCGGATTAATTCATCTAATTTTACTTTAACTGAAATGCCTAAAGTAATAAATATTAACTACTAGTATTAAAACATCCTTTGGTCATTCATAATTTGAATTACTCCACAGGCTATTCTTTTACCAGCAGCACCAGCTGGCTGTGTCCGATAATCGTCAGGATTTTCATGAATTATTACGGCTTTTCCAATAATCTGCTCAATAGTAAATTTATTAGTTAAAAAAGACATATAAGCGATACCATTATTCGAAAACAGGACCGGAAAATCACCTGCATGATTTCCATGAGGTTCATTAGTCGGATTCCAATGTCCACCTGCATTTTGAAAAGGATCTGTGTCATTTCCTACTAGACAATCACCATTTTCATGAAGATGAAATCCATGTGGACCAATTGGAGGGTCTCCAGCTTGATAGTTTGGTAAACCCGTAACGTAAGTATGTACCATTACGCCATCAGGCACTTCTTCAAAATAAACCTCTCCATATAAATTTGGATATTTAGGACTCCCCTGTAATCTAGCGATCGCTAAATTGGGCATATACTGATATTCCATATCTCACCTCTAGTGTATTTATATATTATAGTATGTTTTAACTACGTGAGATGTCATAAGAAAAAGGACGTTTAACGTCCTTTTCTTATTATTTATAGTTTTCTTGGATATATTTTTTACCAGCTTCAATAGCTTCGTCATTGATAGGTATTAAATGTGCTTTCTCTTCTCCGAAAGATTTTCTTAAAATTTTCAGGATTTCTTCTTTTTCAAATAATTGCGTTAATTGAATATAAGCACCTATCATAATCATATTAGCTACACGAGGATTTCCTAACTTATAGGCAATATCATTAACCGGAATATAATAAGCATTAATGTCATCACGTTCAACCTTTTTCTCTGCTAAAGAAGAATTAATTAGAATTCTCCCACCAGGTTTTACTTTTGACTCAAATTTGTCAAGCGATGGACTATTCATTATAAAGACAGAGTCAGCTTGTGAAATAACTGGTGAATTAACCTTTGCTTCCGAAATAGTAACTGAACAATTCGCGGTTCCACCACGAGTCTCAGGTCCATATGATGGATACCATAAAGTATTTAAATTATTATCATTTGCAGCATAAGCTAATAATTGTCCCATAAGCATTACACCTTGGCCACCAAAACCAGCACAAATAATTTTCTCAGTCATCATTATTTATCATCCTCCTCTGGAGTTCTAAAGTTTCCAAGTGGATAATAGGCAATCATATTTTCCTCAGCCCAATTTAATGCATCTTGTGGTTTCATGCCCCAGTTAACTGGACAAGTTGAGATA
This sequence comes from uncultured Haloplasmataceae bacterium, assembly GCA_937919135.1. Taxonomy (GTDB): domain Bacteria; phylum Bacillota_I; class Bacilli_A; order Haloplasmatales; family Haloplasmataceae; genus CALFRW01. Next base: position 7,119 of record CALFRW010000151.1, on the reverse strand, counting down.
AATTCTACTAAAGAGAAACCTTTACCAGCAATTTGAACCTCAAATGCTTTTTTAATCGCTTTTTTAGCTTTTCTTACATGAGCAGGATTATGTACTGATACGCGCTCAATAAAAGTAGCTCCTGGAACAGCAGATAAGAGCTCTGAAATTTTAATTGGTTTACCACAATGTTTCTCATCACGACCATATGGTGATGTTGTAGTCTTTTGACCAACTAATGTTGTAGGAGCCATTTGTCCACCTGTCATTCCATATATACCATTATTAATGAAGATAACAGTAATATTTTCAGAACGATGTGCTGCATGAACAATTTCAGCTGTACCAATTGATGCTAAATCTCCATCGCCCTGATAAGAGAAGACAATATTATCAGGTCTCACACGTTTTATACCAGTAGCTACTGCTGGTGCTCTACCATGAGCAGCTTGTTGCATATCACAATTAAAAAATTCATAATTTGTTACTGAACATCCAACAGGTGAAATACCAATCGTTCTATCTAAGATATCAAGTTCTTCAAGAACTTCAGCAACTAAACGATGGATAATCCCGTGAGTACATCCAGGGCAGTATGAAAACTCCTTATTAGTAAGGCCTTTTGTTTTTTCAAATACGACTTTACTCATTATTTCAACCCCCCTAACATATCTTTTACTGCTTTAATAATTTCTTCAGGCTCTGGTACCATACCACCAGTTCTTCCAAAGAAACCGACTGGCAATTTACCATTATTTGCGATTTTAACATCATCAATCATTTGACCTGTACTCAATTCACATGTCAAAATACCTTTTACAGATTCAGGGATTTCTTTAAATGCTTTTTCTGGGAATGGCCAAATTGTGATTGGACGTAATAATCCAACTTTAATACCTTCTTTATTTAACTCTTCAAGCGCACTACGTACAATTCTTGACATTGTACCATAAGCAACGATTACTAATTCTGCATCTTTCATGTTTACCATTTCATAACGTTGCTCTTTTTCTTTTATCGTATTATATTTCTTTGCCAAATTCCAGCTATGATTTTCTAATCCTTGAGGATCTAAAAACAATGAATTAATATTAACAGGAGGACGTTTACCGTAAGTACCTATTGTAGCCCATGTTTTCTCAGCTAATTCTCTTTTTGGAACTTCAATATCTAAATCTACAGGTTCCATCATTTGTCCAATTAATCCGTCAACAGCAATCATTACTGGATTACGGTATTGATCAGCAACATCAAAAGCTTCTTTAATAATATTTACCGTTTCTTGCAAATCTTCAGGGGCAAAGGCGATAACATAATAGTCACCATTTCCGCCACCACGTGTTACTTGTTTATAGTCAGCTTGTGAAGGTTGGATCCCACCTAAGCCAGGTCCCCCCCTCATAACATTAATAATAACTGCAGGTAGTTGTGCTCCTGCCATATATGTAATACCTTCTTGTTTTAATGCAATACCAGGTGAAGATGATGAGGTCATTACTCTTGCGCCTGCACCACTTGCTCCATAAACCATATTGATAGCAGCAATTTCAGATTCTGCTTGAAGAAATACTCCTCCATGTTTATGCATATGTTTTGCTAAATATTCTGGAAGTTCACTTTGTGGAGTAATTGGATACCCGAAGAACGCTTTACATCCGCCTTTGATAGCCGCAAGCGCCATAGCTTCATTCCCTTTCATCATTACTTTAGCCATGATATCTCTCCTTTCTTAACTATAATCTCTCGACAGTTATGACGACATCTGGGCACATTAGTGCACAGCTTGCACATCCTATACATTTTTCTGGTGTATGAATTCTCATCGGTTGATAACCTTTTTTATTAACGATTTCTGTAGATAGTTCCAATAAATCGTAAGGACAAGCTTCAATACATAGACCGCATCCTTTACATCTATCAACATCAACGATAATTCTGCCTTTTGCCATATTCTTACCTCCCTTTGATTTACAACCAATCACTTCGAAGTGAAAGATTAATCTCGAATTTTTCACCACTGATATCATTAGGTAATTTGTTTAAAATAGATTCTAAAGCGGATACATAGACAATCGGTACACTAGTTATTTTACTAACTTCTTTTATTAATGAATCAGCGTTCATAACATCATCAACTGTAGTCTGACGTAAAAAATTACTATTATTGATATAACCAGTAATTAATAGTCCACTTTCAGCTTCCATTTTATTTTTCATATCAATAATTTGTTCAACAGTACTTGTTTCAGGACGATAAACATTAATAATCATGTACATTTCATAGTCACGTTGTTTAATTAAATCATCAAATTGTTTTAAAACCCTAGTCCCTACATTATCTCCTCCACAATCAAGGATAATTGTCTTCTTATTATAAGCAATTTGCCCTCTAATAGCAGGAGATATATAGGGCATGTCTAAGCCTTTGACAGAATCTAATGTATCAGAAATGACATCTATCCCTAAGTTAATTAGGGATAGTCTTGTCTCTCTGGATCTAAAGTATGGATTTACAATATCTAAATCCGCTAAACAAACTGATTTGTTTAAAGTATTGAGTTTTTTGGCAAAGTTTACGGAAAACTCTGATTTTCCGCTTCCATAATGTCCAACAATGATGTATATTTTATTATCCATTATTAACCTATTTCTTTATCGTTTTATATAATTGCTTCTTACATTTTTCATCTTAGCAATCCGTTTTTCTGCCATTCTATCTGCAGCAATAGATGTCGAAATCTTCTCTTCTCTAGCTATCTTATAAACTTCTAATAACTTATCGTAAATACTATTTACTTTATTAGTTGCTTCATTAATGTCATATCCTAACATTTCTTGATAAACGTTAATTACGCCACCAGCATTAATTACATAGTCTGGAGCATAAAGAATACCTTTTTCTTGAAGAATTTCACCATGACGTGCTTCTTTTAAGACATTATTAGCTGATCCTGCGACAATTTTACATTTTAATTGAGGAATAGTTTCATCATTAATCGTTGCACCTAAAGCACAAGGGGTGTAAACATCACAATCAACACTGTAAATCTCATCAGCTTTAACAACTTTAACTTTAAAATCACTAGTAACTTTATCAATATTAGCTTGATTAATGTCACTAATAATAACATTAGCACCTTCTTCAACTAAATGCTTAACAACATAATATCCTACGTGTCCAACACCTTGAACTGCGACAGTTAAACCTTTAACAGAGTCAGAACCAAATTTTTCTTTACAAGATGCTTTTATACCGACATAAACACCAAGTGCCGTAAACGGAGATGGATCTCCAGAAGTTTTTCTTAAACCAACGACGTAATCAGTTTCCATCATTACATAATCCATGTCTTCAACACTTGTATTAACATCTTCTGCGGTAATATAGCGACCATTTAATGATTGCACATAACGACCTAAGGCACGGAAATAAGCTTCTGATTTAACTTTTGTAGCATCACCAATTAAAACCGTTTTTCCACCACCAATATTAAGTCCTGCTGCTGCGTTCTTATATGTCATACCACGAGCTAATCTTAATGCATCTTCTGCTGCTTCTTCTTCTGTTGCATAATTCCACAAACGGGTTCCACCTAAAGCAGGACCTAAAGTTGTATCGTGAATTGCAGTAATACCCTTTAATCCCGTTTCTTTGTCATAAAAATAAATTAGTTGCTCATAACCATATTTGGCCATGTAATCGAATTTTTTCATCGTATTCCTCCCTAAATATTATTATAAATACAAAAATATTATAACACTTATTCCTAAAAAAAGAAAGCGTTTTCTTGTATACTTTATGATAAAATTAGTAAAAACTTCACAAGTTAATTTAATTTTTTTCTGAATATAGCTAATTATATACTTTTGCCTAATCAATTATTGTATGTTTATCATATTTTAATATGGAACATAAATTAAAGGAGATATGAATAATGTATTATAATGAATACGAGTATCCTATGTATTATCCAAACCAAGAAGATGAGCGTTTTATTCCTTTTGCATTAGGTTTTGGATTAGGTAACGTTGATTTTGGTAGACCATTTTATGGTAGAAGGCCTTATTATAGTCCTTACGGACGTAGACCTTGGTGGCAGCAACAATATTGGGGTAGACCTTGGTGGCAACAATATCCTTGGGGTCCGCAATGGGGCAGACCTGGATGGGGAAGAAGACGTTATTGGGATTAGCGTTAAATTAGTAGTTAAAAAGCCCACGAGTCACATTTCTTGTGATTTTCATGGGCTTTTTTTTAGTTTCAGCTAAAGACCTTATATGCCTGAAACTTGTAAACTTTTTATTTTAATTGAAGGTGCACCAATTTGTTGGATCGAAAAGGTTAAGTCATCCCCAATTTCTTCTACATTATTTAACATCTCTAAGAAATTACCCGCAATAACAATAAGTGAAACTGGGCGCGTAATTTTATTAGCCTCAATTAAATATCCAGTGGCTTGTAAACTAAAATCACCTGATACAGGATTAACTCCTGAATGAAGGCCAGCTACTTGAGTAATTAATAAACCTTCATCAATTGATTTTATCATATCATCTAAGCTAGTATCTCCTTTTTGAATGTGTAGATTAGAGCTATGAACCCCAAGCGGAGAATTTAATCCATTTTTAAATCCATTTCCAGTAGACTTAGTATTTAACGCATTAGCTGTCTTTAAATTATGAAGGAATGTGATCAGTTTACCATCCTTAATAATTTCTTTTTGATAACAACTTACACCTTCATCATCAAATGCACTTTGGAGAAATGACTCCTCAAATAACGGATCATCAATCAAAGTGATCTTATCACTTACAATTTGTTCACCTAATTTATCCTTTAACAAAGTTAATTTCTTTAATACTGCCTCTCCCGAAAACATTGGTTGAAAAGCTCCGAGTATATCAGCAAAAACTTTATTTTCCAAAATTAGCGGATATTTCTTTGATAATACAGGTGAAGCATTTAATAATCCCACTGCTTTATTAGCTATACTAGTTGCTAATTTGTCAATATCAATATCATTAAAATCATTGACTACTAAATAATCAAAACCCGATTTAACATCACTATTATCTTTAGCAACGCATGATGCATAAACATAACAATAACTATTGGATTTTTCTAAATATAAACCTTTTGAATTTTGGATAATAGTCTCCACTTTTGCTTCTTGATACATACAATTACCTACACTGGTAATTCTAAGATCTTTTGCTTTTATTTTAGCCTCTAGTTTTTTTAATAAATCAATTTTTTCTTGAGGGCTAATAGCTAAAAATAATGCTTTCGTTTGCTTTATTTCTGGATAAGATTCTGAGCCTGAAAAGATAAAACTCTTTTCTTTACTAGTTAAAACACTTGCATTATCAATTAACTTCTTGATGATAAGTTCGATATTTTCATCACTTAAATTTTCAGAGCTAACATAACCCATCTGTCCATTATACATACCTCTTACCGCAATTCCAGTTGTATTATGCATGACATTTTTGTCAACTTGACCATTAAATAGACTAATATTTAAACCTTTAGAATGTTGATAATAGATTTCAATCTCCGTAATATTTGCTTGTTTTGCTTTTTCAATTAATAAATCAAAATTCATTATTTCTTACCTCCTCTTCCTCCTACTGTAATCCCTGTTAATCTAATAGTTGGTTGACCAACATCTGTAGGAATTGAACCACTAATTGAACCACAGACACCATGACCTGTAGATAAATTATTAGCTATCATGTCGACCTTTTTAAGGATTTCTGCCCCATTACCTACTAAAGTAGCGCCTCGAACAGGTTTTGTGATTTTTCCATTTTCAATCATATAACCTTCATTTACCGCAAAGTTAAATTCACCAGTGCTAGTATTTACTGATCCTCCGCCCATTTTTTTCGCAAAGAAACCATATTTAGTATTTTCAATAATTTCTTCAAAAGTTGAATCACCATTAGTGAAAAATGTATTAGTCATTCTTGAAGTAGGTGAAAAACGATATGATTGCCGCCTTGATGAAGCAGTTATATCACATTTCATTTTTCGAGCATTTCGTTTATCAACTAAATAACTCTTTAAAATTCCCTTTTCAATCAAAACATTTCTTTGTGTTTTTGTACCTTCATCATCAATATTAGCGGAACCCCAATAATTAGGAAGTGTACCGTCATCTACTGCGGTTACAATATCACTAGCAATTTTTGTGCCTAATTTACCACTAAAAACTGATATTCCTTTCGCTACACTCGTTGCCTCTAGTGCATGTCCACATGCTTCATGTAAAATCACGCCACCAAAAGCATTATGGATAACAACTGGTAACATTTGCCCTTCCATCTCATCAGCTTCTAACATCGTAATAGCACTTTTTGCAACTGATTTTGCAAACGTTTCTAAATCACTATTATCAAAAATCTCTAAACCTTGATTACGACCTATTGAATCATTAGCACTTTGCATAATACCACCTTTACTAGCAATTACACGTAGCGCTAGGCGAAGATGGTTTCTTGTATCAGTTATCATTTTACCTTCAGTATTAAAGATGGTAACTTCTTGCGTATGGTCCCAAATGCTAGCGATTACTTGGCTAATATTTTCATGATAGTTCGCGACTGCTTCATATACAGTTTTTAAATACCTTGATTTTTCTTCATTTTCTGCATTTTTAGCTTGTTTTTTAGCTAGGTGTTTATTTTCAATCTTTTCCTCAATAAAATCAAACTCAAGTGGTACCGCCTCATAATTAAATGATTTTGTAAGTGAACAAGCAAGGTTTAATAACCCATCATAACTTGTATCATTTGTATAACCATATACCTCTTGGTCCTCATGTAATATCCTAATCCCTGCTCCATAAATAAAACTAGTATTGGATTTACTGAGATTCCCATCGCTTAATTCTAAATCGTTTTGAATCGTATTTTCTAAGAATATTTCGGCAAAATCTCCACCCGTTTTTAAACAAGTAAGGAGGATTTCTTTAGCTTCTTCTTTTCTTATCATCCTAACACTCCCTTTTTTTGTATATTATAAGTATACACTGATTTTAAACTTGACTCAATAATATTACTAAAATTCAAATTAAATCGTCGACAGTAAGTTTGTTTATCATATTACGTACCTTGTGTACTTTATTTTGTAATTTG
>CALFRW010000150.1 GCA_937919135.1 uncultured Haloplasmataceae bacterium | reverse complement strand
ACGTTAAAGGTTATTACCCAGCTTTTGATATAACACCACCACATTTAATAAGTGGTGTCGTAACTGATAAGGGAATTTTCAGTGCTTATGATCTTAATCGTTATTTTGAAACGGATGTTAAGGAGTTTTATTAATGAATTTTACGAAACATTTTCTTTTGGATCCAGTAAGTGTAATCGAATATGTTAAAGTGAAGACAAAAATATTTTCCCCAGCAGCAAATTTATCCGCTACTGAAATTGGTGATGGGAATATTAATTATATTTTCCGCATCACTGATGAGGATACTAAACAATCAATTATTATAAAACAAGCGGACAAATTATTGCGGCAATCAGGGCGACCACTTGATGTAGATCGAAATCGAATTGAGGCAGAAGTACTGATAATGGAGGGGAAGTTTGCCGAAGGGTTAGTACCAGAGGTTTACTTTTATGACCCAGTAATGTGTGTTATCGGTATGGAGGATATATCAAGTTATCAAAATTTACGGAAAGCATTAATGGAAAGAAAAACGTTTTTACACTTTAGTGATCATATTACAACCTTTATTGTAAATACTTTACTTCCTACAACTGATTTAGTTATGGATGCTAGTGCTAAAAAGGTAGCTGTTAAGAAATATGTAAACCCAGATTTATGTAAAATAACGGAAGATTTAGTCTTAACAGAACCCTATATTAATTACAAACAGCGAAATATTATTATTGAGGAAAATCAAAATTTTGTTCAGAAGGAATTATATCAAGATGAAGCATTAATCTTAGAAGTAGGAAAATTAAAACAAAATTTTATGAATAATGCCCAATGTTTACTTCATGGAGATTTACATACAGGTTCAATTTTTGTAAGTGCTGACTCGATAAAAGTAATTGATCCAGAATTTGCTTTTTATGGACCATTAGGATATGACTTGGGAAATGTTATTGGTAATTTATTTTTTGCCCTGGGTAATGTTTATGTAACTGAAAGCATCTTACCAGAGGCATATATTGCATGGCTTAGAGAGACAATCGAAAAGCTCATCTCACTATTTATAAGTAAATTTAACAAAAAGTATAAAGAAATAGTAACAGATGTAATGTTTAAAAAGCCATTCTTTATGAAATATTACTTAGATACAATCCTAACTGATGCTATTGGTTTTGCTGGCTGTGAAATAATTAGGAGAGTTGTAGGAGACGCTAAAGTAGATGAGGTAACGCTTGTTAAAGATAAAAATAAACGTATAACTCTAGAAAGGATTTTAATACTAAGCGGGAAAGAATTTATTATGAAACAAAAACAAATTAAGACAGGTATTGATTACTTAAATATATTTGACAATATAATGTTAAATATACTGTAACGAATTTACTTGCCTCTTTTTGTTTACGAAACAATCGACAAAAATCGACAATATCTTAATTTTATTCATAGTATAATTTGTAATAGTGGTTTTTTACGATATGGGATATATAAATTAATTTTAAAAAAACAACACCATATAAGGAGGGAAATATGTTTAAAAGGTTGTTTTTCTTATTATTTATCTTATTTATTTTAACAGGCTGTAAAAATGAATTGACAACAACAGATGATGAAGTTACCCAGTACACAATCACATTTGATTCAAATGGTGGGAGTGATGTTAGTGCAATAACACAAGCATACAATTCTCTAGTTACAGCACCTACACCACCAACTAAAGAAGGTTATACCTTTATCGACTGGTATAAAGATAATGATTTAACTGAACCATTTACATTCTCAAAGATGCCAAGAGAGAATATTACTTTGTATGCAAAATGGGATCCAAATAAACCCACTTTTGCTAGTATTCCAGCAGACCAAACAATAAAGATTGGAACCAGTTTAGACTTATTAAGTTTAGGTTTAACCGCAAGTGATGATAAAGATGGAGATTTAACAAGTAGTATCACAGTTGATCTAAAAGATACCACTAAATTAACGGTCGGTAAGCATATTGTAACATATTCAGTAACTAATTCATTAGGAGAAAAAGTGACTACAAGTATACATTTAATCGTTAATTCTGTTAATGCCAAATATTTTACTTTAAATTCACAAGGAGATACTATAATTGACTATGATGCAAAGTATTACCGCAATAGGAGATAAGGCATTTTATCGATATGAATTAACAAGTGTCACAATTCCTGATACGGTATCATCAATCGGAATTAATGCATTTGACTTTAAAGATTTAAATGAAATATATATCAATGAAACAAATCCCCATTTTGAAATTGAAAATAATTTACTACTTTCAAAAGATAAGGAAACTTTAATAGCTATATAATAGGGTACCATGATAGTGTTAATATCCCAGATGGTGTAGTTACAATAAAAGCTTATGCATTTGCTAGGAATGACTTAACAAGTGTATCAATCCCTAACAGTGTAAAAACAATCGAGGATTATGCATTTTCTAGGAATGATTTAACAGATATAATCATCTCAAATGGTGTAACAACAATCGGATCTGATGCCTTTGCTTGGAATAACTTAAGAAGTGTAATAATCCCTGATAGTGTAACTACAATCAAAAGTTATGCATTTTCTGATAATGAATTAACTAGTGTAACCATTCCTAAAAATGTAACAACAATTGGAGTTAAAGCATTTGATTTTAATCAATTAGATGAATTAATTATTAGTGAGGCTAATCAATACTTCAAAATTGAAAATAATTTATTATTAACAAAA
>CALFRW010000149.1 GCA_937919135.1 uncultured Haloplasmataceae bacterium | reverse complement strand
GTATCAATAATATATTTTCTCACCATCGGTCTTTCTGAAGCAATTTCAAAATTATCATCAAGATTCCGAAAATAATAATTTGGGAAAGATTTATTTAGATAAGAATTTTTAGCGTCATAGGCATGATTATAAACAACATCCATAATAATGCGGATATTACTATGATGCAGTGCATAAACTAAAGTCTTAAATTCCTTAATTCTTGTTTCTCCATCAATAGGATTAGTTGAATATGAACCCTCTATACATTGAAAATTTAATGGATTATAGCCCCAATTGTATTGAGGTTTATCAAGTCTATTTTCATCAATTGCGGCAAAATCAAATACCGGTAAAAGATGAAGATGGGTCACACCGAGCTCGGTTATGTGGTCAAGCCCAGTTGTTAATCCTTCAGGACTTCTGGTATTATGTTGGGCAAGTCCTAAAAATTTCCCTGGATGATTAACATTAGCTGTTTTATGGATTGTCAGCTCCCGAACATGAGCCTCATAAATAATCGCATCAGTAGAGTTAATTAATTCTGGTCGAGGTTCTTCCGCAAAACCATCCGGATTAGTCCTCTCTAAATCAACAATCATTCCTCTTTCGCCATTTACACCGCATGCTTTAGCATAGATGTCAACGATTTCATGCTTTTCATTTTCAAACTCCACTTCATATGTATAAAATACACCATGTAAATCTTCTTTTACCTCAATATACCAAGTTCCCTTTACATCTTTATTCAATTTTATCTTATCATAAGGTTTACTTTTATATCCTTTATCGTATAAAAACAAGGTAACTTTAGTAGCGAAAGGGCTCCATAAACGAAATTTGGTTTCTGTATTTGTATAAATACTACCTAAGTCATTTCCACTGTAAAAATATTGATCATTAAACTCTGTTGTTTCAAAGATTTTTGTATCAACCATTTTTTCACCTACTTTATTTCTCTATATAATAATATTACACAAAAATAACATTTTTTTCAATTTAAAAGTAACTTTTTTCATAATTACTCAATAATTACCTACAAATCCAATTTCATTAAAAACGCATCTTCACCATTTTCATAATAGTGTTTTCGAATAGCTACCTTATAAAAGCCAAATTTTTGATACATTTTTATCGCACCTTTATTAGTAATCCTTACTTCTAAGGTAATAATTGTTACTTTTCGTTTCTTAAGCACTTTAATTATATAATCAAGCAGCTTTTTCCCATATCCTAACCGTTGTAAACTAGGATTTATCGCTATTGTCGTAATTTGACTTGTATTATCAATAACCCATATTCCACAATATCCACAAATTTTCGCATTAATTAATAACTTATAATATTCACTAAAGGGATGTTGTAAAAAATCATGTAAATATAAATCTAAGGTATATGGTTCTATAAAAGCCCGATTTTCAATTTCCATAATCGATTCAAAATCATTCACATCAGTGATCTGTTTAATCAAAATTTGAGGTTTCATTTTAAATTCATTTCCGCTTCAGTTTGACGCTTATAATCAGGAACAAATGAATGAATATTTGTTACAGGAATGAAAGCTAAATTGCTGATTAATTGTGGATTAAAGTAATCTTGAAGCAAATTCACTTGAAATTGTTCATTTTCAATATATAAATCATTGGCTTTATTTGTAATGAAGCATACCTTTTCTTGTTTTACATGTTGCTTTACTAGTGTAAGCAAAACTTCATAACAATATAATTTTTCATCGAGAATTAATACCAGTTTATTATTTTCAACCTTGAATAAACATGAAAAAACATTTTTTCTTCTGGCATCAATTAACGGTACTAAATATTTGGCTTGATTAATAAATGACGCGCTCATTAACCTAAGTGTTGATATTTTATACAGAGGAAGTTTAAGAGTATAACTTAATGTTTTTGCCACTGTCACCCCAATTCTTAGTCCTGTATAACTTCCAGGGCCATTTGCGACAATTATCCCTCCGATATCATTAATATCAAGTGAATTTCTTTGAAGTAAACCAGCTATTTTAGGCATTAAAATTCGCGAATGATCTTTTTCTATCATTTCAAAAATATAATCAATCACAAAATCATTGTCTATTAAAATAATCACTAAACTATTTGTAGAGGTATCAATCAATAATTTTTTCATGTTTTAAGTCCTCACATATTTGTCCATATTTTTTACCAAAGGGAGTAAACTTTAAGTGCCTTGCATTATCACTTAAAATGACAATATTAAGTGATAGTCTCTCATGCGGCAAAAGACTTCTAATATTATTAGCCCACTCTATTACCGTAACACCATTACCATAAAAATACTCATCAAAACCTAAATCCTCATCATCATTAATCCGATAAACATCCATATGATATAATGGTAATTTCCCTTCATATTCTTTTATAATAGTAAATGTCGGGCTATTTACAATTTGTTTGATTTCCAAACCTTTCGCAATTCCTTTTGTGAATGTGGTTTTTCCCGCTCCTAAATCTCCGTCTAAAGTAATTAAACACCCAGGAAATAATTTTTTCCCTAAATGATAAGCAACAATTAGTGTTTCTTCTTCATTATTAACTTTAACTGAATACATCTATATCATCCTTTATTTAAACTTCTTATATTATATATCTGGAATTACCAATACTCAACTATTTATCAGTTCATTATAGTTTTTTCAACAAAAAAAGATTAATTGTGATTAAAGTAATGATAATATAAACTATATTATAACTTAAATAGTTACTTAAATACAACATTGAAACACTAACTCCTATAATCGTAGCACAAAATGTCACTAAAGTGGCGCAACCTTTTAAAAATAAACATATTAAATAAATTATTATTGTTTCTAGGTAATATAACGGATTGTTGTTAGTTAATGCAAATATGATAATATTATATCCCAATAAATATAACAAATTATATTCACTTATTAAATGATAATGAAAAGGCTGATATGATTCTAGTAATAGTATTAAACCATATATGGATTTTATCATCAAATACAATAAAGGAATTAATATCAATAGAATTATCATTATATTTGATTCACGTCTGATAAAAGACAATGACATTATTGTAAAACCAAGTAAAATAATAATATACAAATAAAAATTTTTAACCAATAGCTTTTCTTCACCCATGACAATCACCCATTTTTCATACTATTATATAATAGGAAGTAGCAAGAAATTGGTGACAAAAAACTGTAAGAACATTCTTACAGTTTTTTAATTATTTTCGATACACTTTAATATACCTAAATAAATTGAAAAAGCAACTAAATCCTGATACTTTTCTTGTTTTAATAAACTTTCTTCTTCAATATTCGATAGAAACCCAGCTTCTACTAAAACACCTGGTTTATCAACCATTTTAAATAAATATAAATTCCTAATTACTTTAGCTTCCCGTTTCGTATTTTGTAAAACTTCCCGCAAACTTTTTTGAATACATTCAGCTAGTACCTTGCTTGAATCATAGCGATCATAATAGAATGTTTGCGCTCCATTCCAGCGCTCATCAGGCATAGAATTCATATGAATCGAGACAAAAAAATCACAATCAGAATTATTTATCATTTCAATTCTATTATCTAAATCGCGTTTTTTCATTGAACCACTACCAGAAGTTACTAAATCGACATCCTTATCACGACTTAAATGAACCTCAAATCCTACTTGTTGCAAATAATTTGCGAGATTTAATGCTATTGCCAGATTTATTTCTTTTTCAACACTACCATACCTGCCTTTTGCTCCACCATCATATCCACCATGACCAGCATCAATAAAGATTGTGTAATCAGTAAAAGTTTTTCTTTCAGCTATTATATTAATATTCAAAGAAAAAAAAAGCATAAACATTAACATAATAAATAGCACTTTACATTTTTTCATAGCATCACCACTAATATTATGTGTAAATGTTTATCACTTTTTGCTTGTTATTTTTTGTTACTTGCTAACCTTTCATTTAATTCTTTCGCTAAAGCTTCATAACCAGGCTTTCCTAATAAAGCAAACATATTCCTTTTATAAGCTTCAACACCAGGTTGATTAAATGGATTTACTCCTAATAAATAACCTGACATACTACAAGCCTTTTCAAAGAAATATACTAAATATCCAAATCCATAAGCATCTAATCGCTTTACATTAATAATGATATTTGGTACTCCGCCATCAACGTGTGCTAAGACAGTGCCTGTAAAAGCATTTTGATTAACTTCAGCTAACGAGGTTCCCGCTAAATAGTTAAGACCATCAAGATTACCTTTTGCTTCATCAATCATCATTTCATGGTTTGTTTCACTAACATTTATCACCGTCACAAATAAATTACGTCGTCCTTCTTGAATATATTGACCTAATGAGTGTAAATCAGTAGAAAAGTTCGCTGTCGTCGGAAAAATCCCCTTATGATCTTTTCCTTCTGATTCACCAAAAAGTTGTTTCCACCACTCACCAAAATACTGTAAACGTGGCTCATAATTAACCAATATTTCACATGTTTTACCTTTATTATAAAGACAGTTTCTAATTACTGCATACTTATACGCATCATTATTAACTAAATCAGGATTTGCATACTCACTTCTTGCAGCACTTGCACCAGACATAACTGCTTTAATATCAATGCCGCTAACCGCAAGCGGTAATAATCCTACAGCAGTTAGAACTGAATATCTACCGCCAATATCATCAGGTACTACAAACGTCTCGTAACCTTCTTCTACCGCAAGTTGTTTTAAAGCACCTTTTCTTTTATCAGTAGTAACAAATATCCGCTTCTTACTTTCTTTTTTCCCATATTTTTCTTCTAATAGTTTTTTAAGAATCCTAAAAGCTATCGCTGGTTCTGTTGTTGTTCCTGACTTTGAAATTACATTAAGTGAAAAATCTTTAGTTTTTATTACATCAATTAAATCATGTAAATAACTTGATGATAGGTTTTGTCCCGCAAAGATAACTTTAATCCCAGCTTTCATTTGATAAAAGTGATGATTAAGTAGTTCAAGCGCAGCTTTAGCACCTAAATATGAGCCACCAATTCCAATAACAACTAAAACTTCCGAATGATGACGAATTTTTTCAGCAGCCGTTTCAATACGGGAAAACTCTGCCTTATCGTAATTAATAGGCAGATCAAGCCAACCTAAAAATTCATTTCCTGCACCTTTTTTATGATGTAATAAATCATGACATGTTGCTACTAATGGTTGATAATTTGTTATTTCTTCAGCTTTTAAGAAATGAGTAGTATTAGCATAGTCAAACTGGATATACTTTTCCATAATTGCCTCCTATTTCTTGTTGTTTAAAATTCTATCCAACATTATTTTCAAATTATTAAATCCACTTGGCGTTTCTTTAATCGCATTTCCTTTTGCCTTCCGCTTTTCTAAAAAATGAGTATAATAATTTTGAGCTTGTTTTAAACTTAGTTTAGCATTTTGATTTTCATCAATTTCTAAAACTTTGACCCGGATAACATCACCAATTTTTACATAATCATTTATATCTTTGACAAACTCATCTGTTAACTCAGAAATATGGATTAAACCATTCATGCTGCGATTAATTTTTACAAATACACCGTATGGTTGAATACCGGTAACTTTGCCTCTTACGACACTCCCTTCTTTTAAAGCCATATAATACACCTCTATTCTAAAATCATTCTTTATTATAACATAAAGCTATTTAAAGATAAAATCTAAAACCAAATTTTTTAAGTAGAATATTGGTATTTTTAATTTTTTTTAAGCGCAGAACTATAAACCGGAATATTACGAAGTGTAGGATTAAGATAACGATAAATACTGTTAATACTTACGACAGCTTCTCCAAAACCACAAGTAATCATCTTAACCTTACCGGGATAAATGCAAGAATCACCCGCTGCATAGACACCCAGAATATTCGTCTGTTGATTGGAATCAACTAACAAAGAATGCTCTTCTAGTGTTAAATCCCAATTTTCAATCGGACCTAAAGCGCTAAGAAAACCATATAGCACGATAACTTCATCAATTTCCAGTGCTTTTGATATCTTTGTTTCACTATTTTGAACAATTATTTCTGAAACGAAACCATCTTTACCGCTTAAATCTTGAGCATAAAAAGGAGTTAAAACATTTACTGTAGAATCCATCATTTGCTTAATACTTTGTTCATGAGCACGAAAGGTATTTCGGCGATGAACAATAGTTACTTTTTTAGCAACATCCGTTAACATATTGGCCCAATCAACTGCTGAGTCTCCACCACCAAAAATTGCTACACGTTTATCACGAAATTGTTCTATATCCTTAACATAATAGTGGATATTAAGAAATTTTTTCTCATTAGCTAAACCTAAGGTTCGTGGTTGAAACGCACCCTTTCCAGCTGTAATTAATACCGTTTTAGTATAATGACAGGCCTGTTCGGTACAAATTTCTAAAATCTGGTCATCATCACGTCTTCTTACATAATCTACCCTTTCATTTAAAACAAGGGTAATTTTTTCACTTAAGTTATTCATTTGTTTAGCTAATTGTTTAACTAAATCATTTGCTTTGATTTTTTCAAACCCAGGAATATCATAAATATATTTTTCTGGATACATTGCCTTTAACTTCCCACCTAATTCAGGTAAGGCATCAATAATCTTTACCTTTAAATTTCGCAATCCTGCATAAAAAGCTGCATACATCCCTACAGGCCCTCCACCAATTATTGTTACATCATATGCATTTTGAAGCATTCATAATTCACCTTTCTTTCAATACTAATATTATATGCTAAAGAAATACTCACGAATAAAAAAGGATTACATCTAATCCCTACTTCGTGTGAGCAATACGACTAGCAGCACTGGCTGCAATTGCACCAACAATATCATCTAAAAAAGTGTTACATTTATTAGGTTCTTTGCCAATACGGTCAATTTCACCAATAATTCCCAATTTAAGTTTATCAATATAACCAAAATTTGTTAATCCGATGGAACCATAAACATTAACAATTGAATAAGCTAATACTTCATCGATTCCATATAAGCCATAATCATTCATAAGCATCGAACGTAAGGGTTCATCAACATAACCTTTTTCAGTTAGGATATCTAATGTTAATCCGGTAAGTACCGCATTTATGACCTCTCTTTTTGTTAGAACATTATTAACGTGATATAAACAAACAGAAAAAGTTATGTCATCATAATACTCTTTTTGGATTTCATAAGTAATACCCGCGATATCATCAAGTGTAACACCTCTTTCTTTAAGCATATCAATTGCTTTTACTTTTAAAACTTCATAATCAACTTGCATTTTAAAACCTCTTTTCAAATTTTACAAAATCGTGCATATACTTTATTGAAGGGATGATTATATGGAACTGAATAAAAATGCTTTAATTGAATATTTTAACTACGATTTAGAAAAATTACTAAATGAATTCAATAATTATTATGTCTTAAAAGCCACAAAATTACCACTATATATCCAAACACTTTTCTTATATTTTTCACATCTAGCTGAAAATAGTCTCCAATTACTAATAAACAATAAATATAACTATCAAAATGCGATAGATGTTATCAATGTTCCAAATATATATATTAAACCATATAATGAAACAGAAATAAATAATTTTCTTAATAATTATCGGCAAAACCCACAAATATTTTATGGTTTAGCTGGGTATCCACTATATTTTTTTACCAATTTTTTAGCCTACGTAAAATATAATCAGGAAAAGGGTCTTAATTTAATCAACAAAAACATTCCTAATATCGAACATAACCTAAATCTGATCCGTAAATACATTATATAAAAAGTATTTCCATAAAGGAAATACTTTACATAACTTGCTCGACAGCGATAACACCTGGTACTTCTTCCACTAATATTTGTTCTATTACATCATTAATAGTAGATGATGAGGCACTACAACCTACGCATGCACCTAATAATCTAACAAATACGATACCTTCCTCATACTTTACAAACTCGACATCGCCACCATCTCTTTCTATATATGGACGAATTTTACCAAGAATTTCAATGACTTGTTTCTCTATATCATTCACTTAAATCACTCCTTTATTTTACACGTTACTATTATATATTTTTTTTAAAAAAATGTCTACTAATTAACTTCTTTGGGGGGCAAATATATGGAAATTCCATTTTTTAAGTTTGAAGCGAGTGGTAATAATTACCTTTTACTTCAAGAAGAGAGTGTAAATCGAAACTTCAATATTGGGAACTTAATCACAAAAATGGCCAATAAAAATTATGGGATTGGTTCAGATGGAGCCTTGATTCTTAGTAATACATACCGACCGATACCATATGTCGATATTTATAATGCCGATGGCAGTAAAGCAGAACTATGTATAAATGGCTTAAGAATAATTGGAAAATACTTATTTGATACTTGTTTTAAAAACAAAACAAAAATAAGACTTAAAACAGCCTCTGGAATCTATGAAGTAATTCATTCCTCAGATAATATTATCGTCAAAATTAAAGTAACAAATACAATTAAAGCAGATACTTACCAATTTAATGATAAAAATTATCAACTTTATTTTCTCTCAATTGGTAATCATCATATATACATAATTAATAATCGCAATATCAATCCTAATTTCTTTAAACGTCAAATCGGTAAACATCTCAGTCAAAAATTTAATTCTAATGTGGGATTAATTACACCTATAAGTAAAAATGCCTTTTCCATTATCACATATGAAAGAGGGTCAAACATAACTTTGTCTTGTGGCAGTAATATTTGTGGTGCGACATATCTTCTAAAAGTAAAAAAATTAATCCCAGAAAATGAACTGATCGATGTTGAGACTTTAGGAGGTAGTGTACAAACAATTATTAACGATAATGAGGTATCATATATTGGTACTGCTAATTTAATTTGCAAGGGTATTTATTACATATAAAAAATGTGCTAAATGCACATTTTTTATATTATATCTTTACTAAACAATTCTAATAAATTTCTAACAATTAGCGTTGGTTGTTTTGAAAAAGCTTGCAGATCTTTAATTTTCATGACACCAGTTTCGACAAAAATACTATCTACTCCGATATTATAAGCTCCTAATATATCAGTATAATAATTATCACCAATCACAGCTACTTCAGTTTTCGGTAAACCGAGCTTTTTTAAGCCATATTCTAGCATTTCAGGTTGTGGTTTCCCCATATATATTGGTTTTACATTTGTGACTAATTCAATAACCTTTGTTAGTGAGCCATTTCCTGGTGCAATACCATTACCTCTTGACAATCTAAAGTCACTATTTGTTGAAATAAATTTAGCACCATTAAATATTTCCTCGCATGCTTTAGCTAGTTTTTCATAATTCAACTGAAAATCTAAACCAATAACAACATAATCTGAAGCCTCATCAACAAGTGTAACATTGTGTTTCAAAAGTTCACTTTTTATTCCTTCCATACCAATTAAATATACTTTAGCAGTTTTATTTTCGTTGACAATATAATTTACCGTCACTTCACTTGAAGTGATAATATTGTCTTTAGTTAATTTATAACCTAATAATGATAAATGATTAAATACTTCATCAACCGTACGTGATGAATTATTTGTCACAAAGCAAAACTTTAAACCTTTTTCATGACACTTACTAATAAAATCACGACAAGTGGGGATAAGTTTTTGTCCCCAATAAGCAACACCATCTAAATCAATTAAGAAACCTTTATACATCACTTACTCGCTTCACGATAAAGTAAGGGCAGTTATAGTTACATGATTCACTTAAATAATCAGGTATTAACATAACATATGCAGGTGAATTTTGGTTTTTAGAAGTAAAACCTTTGAGTCTTAAGATATTAGATGAGATATCACCGACAATAACATCGTATTTATCTAAGCTTTCGGTATATTTTTCTTTAAACATTTGTTCATTAAATGCATCACGATGCTCTTTGACTAGTTCAAAAACTTTATTATTTACTAAAATCATTTTAACACCTCAACAATATTATATCATGCATCTTTTAAAGGATAAAGTTTTTAGTTTAATTACCCCTCTAAAATATCATCTTCTGGCCCTGGTTGGCTATTACTATTTGGTGGTGGATTAATAACTGTACCGCTACCTCCTCCTAAATAGTAATAATGCGGAACACTACCTTGGATAACTTTTATTAAAAGTGGTGTATGAGTTTCAACTTCAATTTCCGTTTTTTGTAAAGGAATTGCGACTTGGAACTTTACTTTAGTAAGAATATTAATTTCAATTAAACTATTATTAATTCCATACGGTTTAGCACTAGAAACAATATCGGTATAGACACTTCCAATCATTCTTAAATTAATGTTGATATTAGGACCTAATCCTGTAAGAAGCGGATGATTGAAAATAGCTCCAAGTGGGATTGATAAACGATTTAAGTCATGATTTTCATCGTTTTGAAACGCTAACAACTGATTTTGAATATCCCTAGTCATTTCCGATATTAACATATTTATTTGATGGACATCGATTACGACACTTGTTACATAACCGCTACTTCTAGTTTCAATTTTAACAATTTTATCGATATCAATATTAGGTACTATTTGGCGGCTAATAGCGTCATTAATCAAAACCGAACTAAAATAATAAGCCTTTTGTCTAGCATATACAATCATCGGTGAGCGTAGATAAGCTTTAATTAATACCAGCGATAAAAGAATAATAAAGATTAGTAAAACGATGTATTTCTTAATAAATCGCTGCTTTTTACTTCGCTTTTTTTTCATTTAACACAGTTTACTCAAAGCATCTTTAACAACCATTCCTTCGGCAATCCCTAATTTTCTAGCTGCCAGTGTAACTTTATATAATGGGGCATTTAATAATTCTTCAATTGTTTTAACTCCAACCGTACACCCACAAACAACTTCCCTTGCTTTTAGATTTGGTTGTGAATCAAATACATCGACATCAATCGCACGACAACTAAAGTAGCCAATATCATTGGCGATGATTAAAAGTGTCGTTTTTGGTAACTTAATCGTGTAAGTAAAGAAAGCTTTATTGTTTACATAAATTTTATCAACGCGAAACATAAAAAATCCCTCCCTATTTTGTATTATATGCAGGTTTATGATAATTTTATATCTAATGTATATAAAAATATCCAAAGCCAAAAATAATACTAAGGAGGTTTTAACATGAAAGTAAAAGATTTAATGACAAAAAGTGTCGTAAGCTTAAAACAATACGATACAATTAAAGATGCAGCTATTTTAATGCATGAACATAATATTGGAATGATTCCGATTATTGATGATGAAAATCACCCTATCGGTCTTGTAACTGATAGGGATTTAATCACGCGTGGAATCGCGCAAAATTATGATGAAAAAACACGCCTTGAAGATATTATGACAGTAAAGTTATTTACTATCCATCCTAATGATGAAGTTGGTACCGCAACTCATATGATGGGACATAAACAAATTAGACGCTTACTCGTAGTTGACGAAAATGAAGTGTTAGTAGGAGTACTTGCTATGGCGGATATATCAACTACCCCAGAAAATGATACTAAGGCAGGCATTGCCCTCTCACAAATATCATTAAAATCGACAGATATTGAATCTAATCCTCATCATGGTACAGATGTAATGGATTTTCCGTTATAATCTGGTCCATCGGAATATCATAATCATTATAAGGGATATTTGGTACGTATTGAAAAGCGTAACATACACCAACCTTTTTATTATGATATTGAGCAAAATAGCGATCATAAAATCCCGCACCAAAACCGATTCGGTAATTTTGATAGGAAAAATAAATACCAGGAACAAAAATAATCTCAATTTCGTTCTTCGGTATTTTTTTATTACTATTAGGTTCTAAAACATTAAATCTTCCAATATGATGATCATTAAGATCTTTAATTGGAAAAAACTCCATCGTGTGTTTATCTAATACTTTCGGAAGCACAATCGTTTTTCCAAGTTCTATTAATTCCTTGATAAGAGGTCTTAAATCTACTTCATTGCCTAGTGGTAGATAAAAACCAATTATTTGATATTTATCTAGGTTAAACTTACTATTTATTACCTTGATAATCTGCTTTGATAAAGTCTCAACTTCGGATTTAGTCATCCGATTTCTCTTTTCTAATCCGGTTTTTCTTAATGCTTTTTTCATGTTATCACCCTAAACCTTTAAATTTATTGCGCTTGGTAATTAATAAAAAATATGTTAGAAAACCTATTAATGCCAGCGAGTAAAATGTGAAACTAACACTAAATGCAAACATCGCACCTGTATAAAATGAACCACCAACATTTCCTAATGAATTGAAGGCGTTATTTAACCCCATTATTTCACCATTTGCGGTTCCGGATTTTGAAATAATGCTTTGGAGTAGTGGTTTATATAAAGCTAAAAAAGCAAAAAAGATAACTAAAAATACTAATGTGATACTAAAGTTTATTGTTTCAAAATAGGTCGCAAAAGTTAATGTTAGAAAGATTAAAAAGATACTTAGTATTAACGAATAAAAGTCATTAAACTTTCTTTTAATTAAGGGGAAAATACCAATATTCATAATAATTCCAATAATTCCAGTAATAGCCATGACAAACCCAATTTTTTTAGGGCCTAAATTCATCACAAATTTCATATAAGAATTAAAGCCATTATTAAAACCAATTGCGAGAAAACTTGTCATCATCGTGATTAATAAAAGAAATGGTACGTAGGTATTACGGTATTTAGCTAAATCTTTAAATAAACTATTTTTTGTCACAATTGTGATTTTTTGATATGATTCTTTAATTAGGATAATAACTAAGAAACTAGATAAAACACTAATTATTCCTTGGAATAAAAAGGTTCGATGATAATCATAATCTCCGATAAAACCACCAACTAAATAACCAAGTGTGCTTGTAAAACCAGTTACAGCTGTATAAAGCGCAATAACATTGGTTCTTTTATTTGCATCAGTAACATCAATTAAATAGGCCATACCCGCGACAAATGATGCACAAGATATTCCCCCTGCTAGTAATCTAAACATCACAATAATATAAGGATTAGTTGAAAAGCCAAATCCTAATTGTGTCAGTCCATAACCAATAGGTGCCATAACCATAAATGGTTTACGACCATACTTATCAGTTAGTTTTCCCCAAACTGGTGACATTAAAAAGTTAGCTAGTGACATTGATGCAAATAAAGCGCCTAATAAAAAGGAACCATAACCAATACTATTAACTAGTTCAGGTGTAACTGGATGAGCCATATTATTAATCATCGTTGTTATTGCCATCACAAAAATTAATCTTACTGCTTTTTTATTCATTTTATAACCTCTACATCATATTCTAAAACAAAATAACAAAGAATTTTACTATTACTGCCAAGAAACTTACTGATGATATTATTGTGGTAATAATATTGATAAATCGTGCTGCCTTTTTCTTTCCAACCGTAATTGCAGATGCAGATATTCCAATAATAATTCCCACTACAATAAGTGAAATTATTGAGAATATCACCAAACTAACTATGCCAAATATTGCACCCCAATTAAACCAATAATCTGGATTAGGATCTTTAATTAATCCGGTTGCTGCATCACTATACGCTGGTGAAAAAATAAAATAAGCGACTAAAGAGCTAATCAATAATAATATGATTGAAAAAAACACTCCAATTCGACCACGCTTTTTCTTAGCCATTAAATCTCCTCCTTAACGTACTCACTAATATTATAATATCATAATCAAAATAAAAAAAACAGTAATTAAATATATCATTGTTCATGTTATATTTTCGTTACTATAAAAATAATAATATAA
Organism: uncultured Haloplasmataceae bacterium; assembly: GCA_937919135.1. Classification (GTDB taxonomy): domain Bacteria; phylum Bacillota_I; class Bacilli_A; order Haloplasmatales; family Haloplasmataceae; genus CALFRW01. The sequence goes on along the minus strand of CALFRW010000149.1, from coordinate 1,151 downwards.
GCATTTTAACTATTAATCGTGTATAATAAAGTTAAACTTTATTTTTTATAAAGGTGATAATAATGTATTTACCAAGGCAAGCTGAAAAAAGACTGTTTAAAATCAGTAAATCTTATCCTGTAGTTATGGTATGTGGCCCTAGACAAGTAGGAAAATTAACACTAGTACAAAGTAACCGTAAAATGGTTAGTTTAGCTAATCCAAACGAAAAAAACTGGCAATAGAAGATCCAATGTTGTTTTTTCAAACTCATGGATACCCTCTTATTATTGATGAGTTTCAATATGCTCCTAATCTACTTTCTGTCATTAAATTAGTAGTAGATCAGAAGTCATTAAATAATGAGGATAATAATGGCCTTTTTTGATTAACTGGATCCGAACAATTTAAAATGATGAAAAATATTTGTGAATCACTAGCTGGTAGGGTAGGTATCATCGATTTATCAGGTTTATCATCTGTTGAAATCGAGAAAAGGGATGTGGATTGTTTTCATCCGTCATTAGAACATTTAAGATTAAGAGAAAGTGTAATGTCTAATAATTCTGCTGATGGCCATCTTGCGAGAAAAGCGCACAAACCTGTATCCGTAAAGTATACTTTAGGCCTCTTTACTAGCCTTTTAGTTAAGCTATTATTATATGGGTACAGTATCCCGTAGATACCAATATAGATGTCCAATTCTTAATTGTTGGTGCTGAAACACCAATTACTTTTGAAGCATCAGAATAGTTAAGTTCTCCAGCGGTTCTCGCAGCTAGGTAGGTTAAATAATTGTAAAAGGCAAGTTCATTTCCTACCTGAGCTAAATCTCTAATATCTCGATCAAGATAAGTTCTTATGTAATTATTATAATATTCTTCTTTATCCAAATCGTTTAAAACAAGTTTTGGCATCCCATCTTTAAATATATTTTCATAGATTTGATGGATAGCTTTTTTAACTTTGTATCTCTCGACCATTGTCAGTGATTCCATAGTAGTTAAAGTACCAATTCCCTACATTGGTATCATTAGCTTAATAGTTTTAATATTTACTCAATGTTAGGAAAGCCTTAATACTTAGACATATTTAACTTTTACTTTTATAAATTTGATATCAAAATAATACTTTCGACGTTTGTTTAAGCCTTAGTTTTGTTAGCCTTAAAC
>CALFRW010000148.1 GCA_937919135.1 uncultured Haloplasmataceae bacterium | reverse complement strand
CCTGACATTGTTACTGTATTACCAATAAAATAATTTATCTTATATACACAATATGACATAATTGTTCATTTAAATAGTGATATCATTTTATCAAGAGGTGGTAAAAATGATAAAACTACGGATTAAATATAATTATGATAAGAAAGTATGGGAATTGTTTCATCAGGATGTAATTGAGAATATTGCGTGTAATCATAATATTTATGGATTGATTGTAACAGCTGATACTATTGCGAAGTTAATTAAACCAGCACAAATTATTTTTGTTCCTCTAAATTTGATGAAAGAGATTGTTATTAACGAATATATAGAATAAATGAGTGATTTTATTATCACTCATTTTGCTTTTTGATAGGTAAATTATTCGGTATATGATATAATATAAATGAAAATATTTTAAGAAAGAGTGATTATATGATTGAGGTTTCAAAGAATAAGCTCAATTTGATTGTTGATGATATAAATATTGGATATATTTTATTTGCTGAGAAAGAGGATTATATAGTTGGTAATCATATATATATTAATCCTGATAAAAGGGGCTTGGGTTTTACTGCTCCACTTATTAAGAGATTTGTTGAGATGAGTAAGGAAAAAAATAAAAAAATTGAGCCGATATGTCCGGTTATAAAAAGAATACTAGAGAATAAGTATAGGGAAGTAATAAAATGATAACTTCAGTAAGGAATGATTTGGTTAAGTATTATGTTAAGTTAATGACGAGTAAGAAGGAAAGGGATAAAGAGGGATTATTCGTTGTTGAAGGTGAACATTTAGTAGAAGAAGCGATCAAGGCTAATGTTGTAGAGGAAGTAATGATTTCTGATTTAAAATATGAAAATCAATTTAATGTTAATTATAAGTATATAAGTAATGAGGTAATGAATAAAATTTGTGATACAAAAACTCCACAAGGAGTAATCGCCTTGTGTCGTCAACAAGAAGCTGTGATTAAGAATTTTAATCGTTTAATCCTACTTGATAATATCCAAGATCCTGGTAATTTAGGAACAATTATCCGTACAAGTGATGCGTTTAATTTTGATGGAATTATCGTAAATCTTTCTACTGTTGATATTTATAATCCTAAAGTAATTAGATCAACACAGGGAGCCATTTTTCGTAAACCTATTATTAAAGTAGATCTAAAAAGTTATTTTTCTGTTTTAAGAAATAATAATGTCTTAATCTATGGAACCTCTTTATTTGGAGAGCCATTAAGTAATATCGAATCCAGTGAAAAAATGGCATTCATTTTGGGAAATGAAGGAAATGGAGTCAGTAAAGAATTACTTGATGTTACGGATAAGAATATATATATCGAGATGAATGGTATGAGTGAATCATTAAATGTTGGGGTTGCTTCTGCAATTATTATGTATAAATTCCGAAAATAGTCAAAATTATATTGAATAAATTATTGATATATGGTAAAATTAAAAATGCGAAAATTATTAACAAGAGTGGGCAGTCCCACTCTTTTATCTTTAAAAGTTGAGGTGTTTTATTTTGTCATCATTAGTTGAAACTTGTATTGAATTAGGTAAACCGGTAATTGAGGAAATGGGATATATTTTGGTTAATGCCGAATATGTTAAAGAAGGTAAAAATTTTGTTTTAAGATATTTTGTTGATTCAGATCACGGTGTTGATATTGATGAATGCTCGGTTATTAGTGAAAAAATCAGTAAATTGCTTGATGCATCAGATCCAATTAAAGAGGAATATGTTTTGGAGATATCATCTCCCGGAGCTGAAAGAGTATTAAAATCAAAAATAGAAATAAAAAATGCAGTTAATAAATATGTTAATATTAGGTTATATGCACCAATTAATAATAATAAAGAATATGAAGGAGATTTAATCGCATTTGAAGGAGATATATTGACGATACGATATAAAGATAATAATAAATATCGGAGTATCGATATAGATTATAATAAAATAGCTAAAATTAGACTTGCGATAAAATTTTAAGGAGGGAAAGTAAATTGATAAGCAAAAAGTTTTTTGAAGCATTAGATGATATTGAAAAAGAAAAGGGGATACCTAAAGAATTAATACTTGAAGCTTTTGAACAAGGAATTATATCAGCTTATCGTAAAAATTTTGGAAAAGATACAGCCGAGGTACGAATAGATATCAAAGAAAAGACTAATAAGATTATTGTATATGGAATAAAACGGGTTGTTGAAGAAGTTACTAATTCAGCAAATGAAATGTCATTAGATGATGCTCAAAAGATTAATAAAAATTACCAAATAGGTGATACTGTAGAAATTGAAGTAACACCAAAGAATTTTGGTAGAATCGCTATTCAATCCGCTAAACAAAGGGTACAACAAGCTGTAATAGAAGCAGAACGTGAATTAATTTATGAACGCTTTAAAGATCGAGAACAAGAGTTAATTACTGGATTAATGAATCGCCGTGATGAAAAAAATATTTATATTAATCTTGATCGTGTAGATGGAATTTTACCAATTAAAGAATTACTTCCTAATGAAGAATTTAATCCTAATGCACGTGTAAAAGTAATAATAAGTAAAATCGAAAAAACGACAAAAGGTCCAATTATTTTCTTATCACGAACAAATCCATTATTAATTAAAAGGCTTTTTGAGTTAGAAATTCCAGAAGTATATGAAGGAAAGGTCGAAATTAAGGCAGTAGCTAGAGATGCTGGTGACCGCTCAAAAGTATTAGTTCATTCACGCGATGAAAATGTTGACCCACTAGGAGCTTGTATTGGTCCTGGACAATCACGGATTAATAGTATTATTAGAGAACTTAATGGTGAAAAAATTGATTTAGCGCTTTATAGTAGTGATCCTAAGGAATTAATTACTAATGCTTTAGCACCAGCTAGAGTAGTTGAAGTTATCATTAAGGATGAAAAAAATAAACAATCAATTGTTGTTGTTCCTAATGATCAATTATCTTTAGCTATTGGTAAAAGAGGTCAAAATGCGAGACTTGCACATCAATTAACTGGCTGGAAAATTGATATTAAATCAGTAAAACAAGCTGAAGAACAAGGTATTGAATATTAGTTTACGCTTAAAGAGGTGATTTAAATGAAAACAAGAAAAATTCCGCTGCGTAAATGTGTTGTAACTAATGAAAGACTACCAAAAAAAGAATTAATTAGAATAGTTAAAAACAATGAGAACCTTGTATTTGTTGATCCGACAGGTAAGAAAAATGGTCGTGGAGCTTATATTCAACTAAAAAAGGAAGTTATTGATAAGGCAAAAAAAACAAAAGTCTTAAATAAGCATTTAGAAATAGAAGTTCCAGACACCATTTATGAGGAATTATATTCACTGCTTCAAAAGGGAGAATAATATGAGTAATTGGTTAAACTTATTAGGACTTGCTTTAAAGTCCGGTAATTTAATAACCGGTGAAAGTAATATTATTAATAAAATAAGGCAAGGTTCTGTTAAATTAGTAATTGTGGCTCTAGATGCTTCAGATAATACTAAAAAGCTCTATCATAATAAATGTAACTATTATAATATTAAATGTTTAGAGCTTGGCACAATTGATGAAATATCTAGTGCGATAGGGAAAAAAAACCGTGTTGCGGTAGGAATATGTGATGCTGGTTTATCCAAAGGGTTACTCGCAAAAATAACGAAATAGAGGTGAGTTTTATGCGTGTACATGAATTTTCTAAAAAACATAATATACACAACAAAAGTATCATCGATACTTTAAATAAACATGGATTCGAAGTCAAAAATCATATGTCTGTCTTACATGATGAGGCGATATCATTTTTAGAGGAGTTTTTTGATAAAGAAATCAAGAAAAACTCTAAAGAACCTGATGAGTATTGGGAATCTGAGTTTCAAAAGGATCAGGTTAAAAGTAAGAGAAAGAAAAAAGGAGCAAACCTTAACAAAACAAAAGGAACAAAAGAGGATCGAATATCTAATATACCTGTAGTTGGAGAAGAAGAACAAAATGTGATTTATTTTAATGATAGTATAACTGTTGGTATAATCGCTGAACAGCTTCATAAAAGTGTTGCAGAAATTATTAAGAGTTTAATGGCACTTGGTATTATGGCTACAGTAAATCAGGTTTTAGATCGGGATACAGTAGAGTTATTAGCAAATGAAGCAGGTTTTGAATTAAAAGACGAAATAGTTACTGATGCGACGGAATTTGAAAAAATTATCTTTGAAGATAATGAAAAGGATTTAGTTGGAAGACCTCCTGTAGTTACCATTATGGGACATGTTGACCATGGAAAAACAACACTACTAGATGCAATTCGTCATAGTCGGGTTGTAAATACCGAAGCTGGTGGTATTACTCAACATATTGGTGCCTATCAAGTTGAACAAAATGGAAAATCAATTACTTTTATTGATACCCCTGGTCATGAAGCATTTACACAAATGCGGGCACGTGGCGCACAAGTTACTGATATTACGGTCTTAGTTGTTGCTAGTGATGATGGTGTAATGCCTCAAACTAAAGAAGCAATTGAGCATGCTCGAGCTGCTAAATGTCCTATTATTGTTGCGATAAATAAATGTGATAAGCCTAGTGCGAATCCTGAAAGAATAATGCAGCAATTATCAGAACTTGATTTACTCCCAGAAGAATGGGGTGGAGAAACGATATTTTGTAAAGTTTCAGCATTAAAAAAAGAAGGTATTGATGAATTACTCGAAATGATTAATCTTGTCGCAGATATGGCTGAATTAAAAGCTAATCCTAAACGCTTAGCATCAGGTACAGTAATCGAAGCTAAACTTGATAAAGGTCGAGGGACAGTTGCCACTCTTCTTGTCCAAAATGGAACTTTACGTAATGGCGATGCAATTGTTGCTGGAAACACATTTGGTAAAATAAGAGCTATGACAAATGACTTATATCAAACCATTGATGTGGCTTTACCTTCTACACCAGTAGAGATTATTGGTCTTAATGAAGTGCCTAAAGCTGGTGATAATTTTATGGTCTTTAATGATGAAAAAGAAGCCCGTAAGATTTCAGAAGCACGAGCACAAAAATCTAAAGATGCTGAATATAAAGCATCTAAACCAATAACTCTAGATGATTTATATGCCCAAATCCAAGAAGGTGAAATTAAAGACTTAAATTTAATTATTAAAGCTGACTTTCAAGGTAGCATTGAAGCTTTATCTGCCTCCTTATTAAAATTAGATGTTGAAGGAGTAAAAATTAGTATTATTCGGAAAGCTGTCGGTGCGATTACAGAATCTGATGTAACATTAGCCAGTGCTTCTCATGCGATTATTATTGGTTTTAATGTCCGCCCAACTGGTAAAACACGAGAACTTGCTAAAGAAGAAAATGTTGAGATTCGTTTATATAGTGTAATTTATAATGTTATTGAAGATATTGAAAAGGCTATGAAAGGATTACTTGATCCAGTTTATGAAGAAAAGGTTATTGGAAATGTGGAAATTCGTGAAACTTTTAAAGTTTCAAGAATTGGAACAATCGCTGGTTGTATGGTCACAAATGGCCAAGTTAAAAGAAATTGTGGTGTACGCTTAATCCGTGATGGTGTAGTAATATATGAAGGAAAATTATCTTCTTTGAAACGTTTTAAAGATGACGTTAAGGAAGTAAATCAAGGTTATGAATGTGGACTCACAATTGAAAACTACAATGACATCAAAATTGGTGATGTAGTTGAATGTTACATCATGGAAGAAAAAGATATAAAATAAAAAAGAGGTATTTTTATGGGAAACTTAAAGATTCAAAAACTAGAAAAACAAATTGAAAAAGAACTTTCTCGCATTTTCCTAAATGATGTAAAAGATGATATTGGTTTTATTACGATAACAGGAGTAGACTTAACCAATGATTTATCTTACGCTAAAGTTTATTATACTGTTCTAGGTGATGATAATAAAAAAGAAGCTGTTACCAAAACACTTGAAAAGGCTAAAGGTTTTATTCGCACGACACTTGGAAGTAGAGTACAAATGCGGAAAATACCCGAATTAATCTTTAATTATGATGAATCAATTGATTATGGTAATAAAATTGAGAAGCTAATTGAACAGATTAAAGAAAAGGAATAGAGCTAAATTTAGCTCTTTTTTTTCTAAATATAGAAAATATAATTGTGGTTTGTTATAATGGGAATAGGTGGAAAAAGGGAGGAAAAGTTTATGTCTGAAATATATGATGATGTGCTAGATAAACTAAGGCATTTACCTAGTGAAGAAGAACGTGAATACGAAGTGCTACTAACTAATATTGCTACATCTGATTATTCAAATCTAAAAGATAAGTTACAGTTAATAATAGATAATAAAGCATTAGCTGAAAATTTACGTTATGCTGCCTTTTTTTGTTTAGCAACTTATTATCGCAGAAAAAAGGATATTTCGCTTAACGAAAAATTAGTAAAGACTTATGAAATAGAGTTTAAAAATCATCCAACCTATAGACATTTATATCTGCTATATTTAAAGACTAAAGGACTTAATAGTAATAATATTATCGCTGTAATCGAACTAGCATATGAATCACAAATTGTGCTAAAAAATCACAGTGGAGCGATTCATTGTTTTGCTGAATCAGTTGCTGAGGGTTATGAAGAGTTTAATGAAAGCATTAAAAATAAAATTAAAATTGAATGGTTACAAAAAGCTAAGTTGGCAATTGATAAAGCAATTGAGTTAGATTTAAAATATGCTAAATATTATTGTACTAAAGGAAGAATTTTAGCTATAGATAAGCAATTTGTTTTAGCTAAAGAAGCAATTAGAACAGCGATGGATTATGAAGATTCTGATAGAACTGACTATATAATGCGGATTGGTTTATATCAATACTATTTAATTAAAGTCCAGACAAAAGAGTATAATACTTTAATTGAAACCCAAATTAAAGATAGCGAAAAAATATTTAACGAAAAACTACGTTCGCTAAACAAAACCTATGACACCAAAGCTAAAGAAGTAGATAATAAAATTAAAGAAAATAATATCCACAATTTAGAATTTTTGGGATTTTTTATTGCCATTGTCAGTTTTACCCTCGGTAGTTTTCAACTTGCAAGTGGTGAAGATTTTGATAATGCGTTAAAGTTAATTATCATTTTATTTGCTTCGATTCTAATTGTTTTTAGTGCTTTTGGGATAATGCTTCATAAAATAAGTATTAAGGAAATTCATAAAACCCCCAATTTTCTAATGTTTATGATTGGGATTGTTATGTATTTTATTATCATCTTGTGGAGGTAAATAATATGAAAATAATTGACTTATTAAGCGCTCCCGGTAAAGTAAACAATGAAGATATAGTAAGTTATGGAGCTGATTATATCATTTTACTCGATGGAGCAACTGGACTTACAAATAATTACCTTAAGGATTATCCAACTGATGCTATTTGGTTTGTACAAGAAGTAGTCAAATATATTGACCATAATATTAATAAATATCCTGATATCTTAAAATTATTAGCAAAATTAATTGATTACCTAAATAAAGTTTATAAAGAATTAGTCTTAAAAACAGTACCAAAAATTGATCTGCCATCGGCAGGTATGATTTTAGTAAAAGAATTAGCTGAAACTGTTGAGGTATTAATGTTAGGTGACTGTACAACAATAATCGAAGATAATTCACATGAGCTAAAGGTTTTACATGACTCTCGAATATCTAAATTAGATGCTGGTGTAATTGAGAAGATGAAACATGTTGCTAAGGATAAAAAACTACCCTTATTTAAGACCCGAGATTTTGTTTTAGAGGATTTAATTACTAATCGTAAAAAGAAAAACACAAAAACTGGCTATAGTGTTTTAGGGTTTGAACATGTTGATAAAAATAATTTAATCTATCGGAAATTTAATAAGAATAACCTAAAACGAATCGCAATTTTTTCTGATGGTATTGCGGAATACTATGAAACTCTTTTACTAGCTAAGGATGCATTAGAGTTTTATGATTTATTACTAACTAAAGGCGCGAAACAAATCCTCTTTGAAATTCGCCAAACACAAGATTTTGATTCAACTTGTGACAATTTTCCGCGTTTAAAACCGAAAGATGATGCTAGTGTCGCTGTAATAGAGTTTTAATATAATACCAAACTGTAAACTTGGGAATATTAAAGGTTGGTAAAAGTTAAATTGTGAGGTTAAGTAATGATAAAAAAAATAATTTTGATTATGATACTGCTAATTTCTATTGTCTTTATATTGGGATTTTTAGATAACTATCGAATCATTAATAATAATTATATTTTAAAACAGAGAATTAATAAAACTATGAATGAACAAAAATACGTCGAGTATAGTGACAAAAGCGTCGTAATCAGAGATAAATTAGAATTAGACAATAGATTAATCGTTTATTTCACGTATAATAAGAATAATGATGGTGGTTGGTGGCAGTAAAAAAGGGATATAATCTTTGTTATAAAAAAGAACGGATGGTGTATGGAGATAAAGAAGTGCTCCTCAATATGAGTAGTGTAATTGATATTAAAGAAAATAAATATCTACTAATTCTTGTTTATAATCCTAATCATTATGGGTCTATTCGCTTTGAATTTGAGGGTTTAAGCTATGAAGAAATATTACCAAATAAAGAATATTATATCCTGTATGTCAATGTACCTGAAGCATCAGATCCAAAAGCAATTGCTGAAAATATTAAACTTTTATGAGTAGGTTTACCAAAAGCTGATTTAAGTAAGTAGTCTAAATCATTAAACTTCCTGTAAAAAGGAAGTTTTTTTGTTGAAAATAATGTATAAATGGTAAAAATTAGGAAATGTTATAAGTAGTATTTATTTATCTAATAAGGGGAAATACAAATGAAGAAATTATTCACTTTTATGTTTTTACTGTTAATTTGTTCAATCCAACGTAATGTAAGTGCACAAGAATCATGTAATGCATCATTATATGTGCATTATCATCGTTTTGATGAAATGTATGCGGATTATGAACTATCAGTCGCAAATCATCAAACGATTGAAGAAAAACTAAACTATCATGATCTTGACGATTTTGGTGCTATTTATGAAGTACCGATATGTAGTATCGCTAAAGATAAAATCACAATAAATTTAAGTGAAAAAGATACTTTAATAAAAGATGGTATTGATTTTGATAATGATGGAGAGGTTGAAAATAAATGGGTTGACATTACTGATATCAGAGATACTAATAATTCAAAACATGTCTATGTAATGCAAGGAGCTAAGGATGTATTTGAACAAGAAACTGATAATTTTACTTATTTAGGTCGTCCTAATCATGGTCATGTGATAATTATCTATTATGATCCGTTATCACTTGATGACTGGAAGGATTTTAATGTGGCCAATGCAGGTGAAGGAATCTCGGGAAATATTGATTTTGATTACTATTTAGGTGTTCAAGGTGGTACAAATCCTCGTCAATATCGAATGGGTATAATTAATATTGCAAGCGATGCAGAAGATTTAATCGGCATTACGATTAGAAAAAATAAAGCTTGGGACGAAAAAGATACAGCGTGGGTTACAAGCATTGTCCAAGATGAACAGGATGATTTTGGAAACAGATATCAATCAGATGGACAAAGATATATCAATGTTGAGGATTTCAAAGGTGGTGGTTATAAGTTTATTTATATGGTTAGAGGTAATAAGACAATATATAATGATTATGAAATATTTTTAGCTGAAACTTTCGCGATCACTGAAGCAGAATTTACTTCGCTAAATGAACTAAGTTTAATCTTTAATCAAAATATTAATTATGACCCTAATACGGGGCCAGACGCAAGTAAATTTGTGATTGTAGATGAAGATAATAATGAACTAAAAATTGATGAAATCAAGTTTGACCGTGATAAAACTTCTGCTAGTCGTTTCAAAGTAATACTTGGTAATAATATCGAAAATAAAGCTTATAAGCTTAAATATACCCGTGATGATATGGGAGAAGGTGATATAATTGAGAAAGATATCGGGATAGCTGAAGGGTTATTTAATGATCTCCCAGTAGAAGATATTGATCATAATTACACTCCATATATAATAGCTGGCTCGATATTACTGA
>CALFRW010000147.1 GCA_937919135.1 uncultured Haloplasmataceae bacterium | reverse complement strand
TGCAGTTAAAGGATTAATAATGCATAATGGAAAGATGTTAATTATTAAACGTCAAAAACAGGATTATGGCGGTAACACATGGGAAGCAGTTGGTGGCAAACTCGAATTTGGTGAAGATTTTATTCAAGCTTTAATCAGAGAAGCAAAAGAGGAAGTTGGATTGGATATAACTGTAGATCAATTGTTGTATGCGACGACTTTTAAAACTCATTATAATCGCCAGATAGTTATTATCACTTATTTATGTGAGTGTCATAATACTAATGTTAATTTGTCATATGAGCATACAGAATTTAAATGGGCAAATAAAGCAGAAATTCTCGCATTGTTTCCTCAAACTATTATTGATGATTTTATTAAACATGATGTTTTTTCTAAAATCAAACTTAAATAAGAATGGTATAAATCATGATAGACAAAAAAATTGCGGTTGACTAATAATGGATAACGGTAAGATAATGATGATTTTTGGGGTGGAATTTGGTGAAGATTTAACTGAAACTTTAATTAGGGAAGTTAAAGACGAAGTTGGCATCGATATAACACTTTATGTGATGCCATAAATATCGCCAAATTGTGCTCCATCACGTATTTATGTAGTTGTAATAATATTAATGTTAAATTATTTTTTGAACATACAGAATATAAATGGGCAAATAAAGCAGAAATTCTCGCATTGCTTCAAAAAATATTTTTGCTGATCTTGTATTTTCAAGAATTGAGCTTGATTAAGTCTTATAATAATGAATATAATTTGGATAATGTCTAAAAATAATATGTGAAGTCTCACATATTATTTTTGGTGATATAATGTTTTGGTATTATTTTATCTTGTTTCTAACTTTATATATATTAATATTTTTCTTTCCTTGGTATCTTACTTTTTATACTGAAGGTAAATTAAAATGTTATTTAATTATGTTTGGATTTATTAGAATACCCGTTAATATTAGTCATATGTTTAGCACAATGGCTAAAAGGAAAAACGATGATTTTAATATTATGGAACTGATTGAAAACCGAAAAAAAATGTTAAGTATCCGACCAATATATCATGATTTATTCAAAAGGGCTACAGTAAAACACCTATATTGGTATTCAGCACTCCCAATGGAGAATCCACTGCTGGGACTTTCATTATTACCAATCTATGCAACTCTGCAACAAATCCTGATCGATTTTCTTTATAATCACTTTAAAAAAGTTAAAGATCTTGATGTTGATACAAAATTTAATTATATTGATGATGATGTATTTATTTATTTTGATTGCATAATAAGGATTAATCTTGCAAAAATTATAAGTGTTAGTATTAAATACATAACAAAAATCCCACTCCTATTAAAACGAACAGAATAATTAAAGAGGTGATTTTAGTGGAACATCCAATTCATAGTTTTATGAAGATCTCGATGGAAAATATCAAAGATATGGTTGATGTTGATACGATAGTTGGTCAGCCAATAGCGACAAAAGAAGGAACAACAATCATTCCGATATCGAAAGTGAAGTTTGGTTTTGCTTCTGGTGGAACTGAACAAAAAGTAGAAAAACCACAAGAGAATACTAAAGGACCTTTTGGTGGAGGTAGTGGCGGTACCGTATCAATTACACCAATCGCATTTTTAGTAGTAGATCAAACTAATGAGATTAAAGTTTTATCGCTTGAGAATCAAACGCATATTTATGAAAAACTTATTGATTTTGTCCCAGAATTAATCAATAAAGTAAAATTAGTTAGTCCAAAAGTCATGAATAGTATTAGAAAAAATAAGAATGCAGAAAGCTGAATCAATAATTCAGCTTTTTCTTTGTGAAAATAATGACAAATGAGGATATTTAGTGTAAAATTAAGTTTTGGAGTGATGATAGTATGTTAAATGTAAATCATGAGTTAGTTGAAACCTTTTTTGATTATTTAGATCAAGCAACGTTAATTATTTATGAAACGGCCAAAAAACCTTATCTAGAAGCTTTACTATTAGCTGTCGATTATATATTAAATGATGAGGTTTCCTTAAATCAATTAGATGAAACTTTGATTTCAAAGCTTGATGAAGTTTATAAACATATTAGTGACATAACTTTCAACAAAGAGGAAATTAGAAAGGCTTTTCAGTTAGCTTTACTTAAAGCTTTTAAACATCTACAGCTTAGTTTTAGTGAGATAACTCCAGATTCTATTGGTATATTTTATGCCTATTTAACTGATTTGTTTTTTAAAAACAAAGAAAAAATAAGTATCTTAGATGCTAATGTTGGGTGCAGTAACTTACTTTTTTCGTTAATTAATAATACTCAGATAACTTTTGAAAAAATATATGGTATTGATGTCGAACAATCATATTTAAATATCAGTTGTCATCTCGCAAACCTATTAGAATACGAAGTGGAATATCTTAATCAAAATAATCTGACAAAATTGTTAGTTCCTTTAGTAGATTTAGTGATTAGTGATTTACCATTTGGAGAAGAACAAGCGATTAACAATTTAGATTTAATTACCGCCAAAAACAATTTAACATATAAACCGTATTTAATGATTGAAAACTTAATGAAATATGGTAAACCTGGAAGTTATTTTATTTATCTCATCCCTAATGATTTTTTTAATCAAGACAATTCGCGTTTAATAAAAAACATTATTTTAAATGAAAGTTATCTTCAGGCAATAATCGAATTACCACAAGATCTGTTTAATGCTCCTAAGTATCAAAAAAGTATTATGATTTTACAAAAAAAAGCTAGCCATATTAAAGTAAATAATGAAATATTAATGCTTTCACTACCAAGTTTCACTGATAAGGAAAAAATGATATTGGCTATTGACAAAATTAATCAGTGGTTTAAGGAGAATATCAATTAATAATAGGAGGTCTTATATATGAAAATACTTTCAGTCAATGCAGGCAGTTCATCATTGAAGTTTCAATTACTAGAAATGCCACAAGAAGAAGTAATAACATCAGGGTTAATTGAAAGGATAGGTTTTGCTGATTCGATTTTTACAATTAAAGTCAACGGTGATAAAACCCGAGATGTAAAAGCAATTAAAAATCATTCACAAGCTGTTTCAATTGTTTTAGATGCTTTAATAGATTTAAAGATTGTTAATAGTTATGATGAAATCAGTGGTGTAGGTCACAGGGTTGTTCATGGTGGTGAAAAGTTTAATGATTCCGTATTAATTAATAAACAAATACTCAATGAAATCGAGCGCTTAAAAGATTTAGCACCGCTTCATAATCCTGCTAATTTAACAGGAATTAGAGCTTTTCATGAAATTTTACCTAATGTAAGCCACGCTGCCGTTTTTGATACCGCTTTTCATCAGACGATGACTAAAGAAGCATATCTATATCCGGTACCATATACTTGGTATGAAAAATATGGGATCAGAAAATATGGCTTCCACGGGACAAGCCATAAATATGTTTCTGAAAGAGCAATTGAACTATTAGGAAAGGGCGTAAAAGGAACAAAGATTATTACCGTTCATATTGGTAATGGTGGTTCAATTACCGCAATTAAAGATGGTAAATCAATTGATACCTCTATGGGCTTTACGCCACTAGCAGGTATTATGATGGGGACTCGTTCTGGAGATATTGATCCTTCAATCTTACCCTTTGTGATGGAAAAAGAAAACTGGACGATTAATGATGCGATAAAAGCATTAAATAAAGATTCTGGGTTAAAGGGTATTTCCCAAAAATCATCTGATATGCGTGATATTGTTAAAGGTGTCGAGCAAAAGGATGAAAAATGTCTCCGGACTTTACACTTATTTGCGAAAAAAGTATGTGATTATATTGGTTCATACTACATCCTTTTAGGCGGATGTGATGCAATTGTCTTTACTGCTGGTATCGGTGAAAATAGTGAACCTGCTCGTAAGGCTATTGTCGACCGTTTAGGATCTTTAGGAATTATCCTTGATGAAGAAGCAAATAAAGTTATGGGTGAGGAAAAACTAATTTCCACAAAGGACTCAAAAATAAAAGTATATGTAATTCCTACTAATGAAGAAGTTGTCATTGCTCGTGATACATTAAGGTTAATTAATCAATGTACGGAATAATTGTCTTCGTTGCAAATGACAGGACGAGAGTTGGCTCGTGTTTTGAATTTTAGGTATCCGGATTTATCATTTTGCGAAAGCAGATATTCCATATACCATAGGGCATCCATCCGAGGATTATTTAGAGTTAATGCATGCAGACATCGACAAATTTAAGTCATTTGACTATTTTATTTCGACGCCACTTGAAGAACGTATCCGAGAAAGTGGCGATATGTACGAATAAACGCAATTTATCAAATATTGACCAATTGGTAGTAATCCCATATGTAGATATAGCAAACCAATTTTACAAATATTAATTAAATAAATAAAAAAACAAGGTACTCAACTTATAGAGTGCCTTGTTTAATTTTATCATTTAGTATAGACCATAAGCTTGATTTATATCAAGGATAAACATAATACCTTTTCCAGGCTCATCAATGTGGAGGTCATTTCTGATGGCCTCGATAACTTTATTAGTTAAATCTCCTGCGGTAATAATTAAGACAATTTCTTTTTCCGGTTCGATTGGGAAGTTAAAGAGGATTTTTTGTTCATGAATTCCAGAACCACGACCATTGATAATCGTCGCACCTTTGGAACCAGCAGCAATCGCAGAATCAAGGACAGTTTCTGCTTTACCTTTATCTACCACAATAAAAATCGCTTTATACATATTCGTTTCTTGACTCCTTTGTATATTTTCTTCAACCTTATAATCACAGTTTCTTACACCTAGTAAATTATTTACTGAAATCGTAAAGGCAATACCATGATTAGGTTTATCGAAATGAAACTTTTTACTTATATAATTTAGGGTTGGTGTTACAGAATCTTTTTTAACAACCATTAAGACTATTTCTTTTCTAATATCTGTAAGACCAAATAGTTTTGAAAAATAATCATTCGCTGTACCTTTCCCTAATAAAATAGTTGCTCCTGATACACCTTGAGTTTTGGCTTGTTTAATTATTTTACTTCCTTTACCAAAGTTAATGATAACACAAATTAACTCATATTGTACATTATTCATGAGTCTTACCTCCTTTTGTGAGTTTAATTTTATAAATTAGACCTAATAACTGTAGGGTTATTAAAGGCATTAAGGCTACCATGGCAATCATTCCGAAACCATCTACTAAAACATCTGCTCCTTCAGTTGCTTGAGCAACACCGTTAGCAAAGGCAAGAATAAAGGTTGCAGTCATAGGACCAGAGGCAACCCCACCGGCATCAAAAGCCATACCCGCAAAGAGTTTGGGAACTATGTAGGATAATATAAGGGCGATGATATACCCTGGTAATAAATAATGCCATAATTGCACTCCAGGTATAATAATTCTAATCATTGACAAAGCAATAGCGATGCCAGTTCCAAGTGAAAGAGCAATAATAATTAAGATTGGTTTAATTGAACCGCTTGTTATATCTTTAATCTGATTTGTGAGTACATAAACAGCTGGTTCTGCTAATACTGTAACCATTCCAAAAATAAAACCAATAAAAATTATTAACCATTGTTTATCTAAAGCTGTAATATCATACCCAACTATACTCCCTACTTCCATAAAGCCAGCATTAACACCAGTTAAAAATAAAACTAAACCGATAAAAGTATATAAAAGTCCTTTTAAAATTCTAACAACATTTCTTTTTGTTAATTTAAATGAAATAAATTGAAAAGTTATAAAGATGATTAATAATGGTATTAAGGCAAGAAATACTTCAAAAATAACTGTAGGTAGTTGTTCAATAAAAGGCTCAATAATTGAATTGTAATGTCTAATTGGCTCAACTTCACCAGTTATTTTATTTGGTTTTGAGATGATACTCATTATTAGTA
>CALFRW010000146.1 GCA_937919135.1 uncultured Haloplasmataceae bacterium | reverse complement strand
AATTTTATTTTTATAGAATAGAGAGCAAATAAAATAAACAATAATAAATAAAAACAAAATTAATAGAACAGTTGCAAAAGACTCGAATTGATTGATTGCAATAAATAATAATAATAATATAAATAATGAGGAAATTAAAATTTTTAGAGTTTGTGAGTTCGTTTTACTTTTTATTTCACGTAATCTTTCATCATAAATATTTATAGCTTTTTTCCGAATTTTCTCTTCACTTGAAAATATAAATATTTGATATGTTAATCCGTAAATGGTTATTCCAGCTAGAATTAATAATAAAATTAATATTGAATTATTTACCACGTTTTTATCAAAAAAATACTCTATTAGTGCTATTATAACTATCGCTAAGTAGAATGACCATAAAAATATATTACTTTTAATTTCTTTTTTAGTTCTTTTAATTTTTTCGTTATCTTTCATTTTTTAACACCTCTAAATCGCTAAAATCAAATACTTCTTCAATAGACAAATTAAAATAATTTGCAATCCGGTAAGCTAATTCAAGTGATGCTGTATATTTTCCGACTTCGATTGATGTAATTGTTTGTCTTGTAACAAAAACAGCATCTGCTAACACTGATTGAGAGATTTTTCTTTCTTTCCGTAATTCAGCAATTCTGTTTTTCATATTATCACCTCTATTGCAAAGTTTGCTTTGCAATTTTATTTTAGCAGTGTTGTAAAATAATGTCAAGAAAAATGTATAGTTAACTTTGCATTTTTAAAAATTCAATGGTCTTTAATAATACTTTCTGCCCTTTTATTTTATATAATTTCTTTTATAGTATAATAATTTGTAGAAAAATGATATAATTAATCAATGAATATAGAATTAACAGGATAGTAAATTAAGAATTTGGAGGGGAAAATGAAGATAGGTAGAAATGAAAAGTGTCCATGCGGAAGTGGGAAAAAGTATAAAAAATGTTGTTTAGGTAAAACAGAATCCACGAAGCAAGAGGAAGAAAAACAACCAGTATCTAAAGAAAGATATGATGAGTTTATCCCATCTCAATTCGAAGATCATGTACATGAAAGTAAAAAAATGATCTTATTATTTGAATCATATAATTTTTATGATATTGTTACTGCTATTTTTTCAATTAATTCTTGGCGTGAAAATAGAGCCTATCAGTATATAAGTTTAAGTATGAATGATGCATTACATAAGATGAGTAAAAGTGGAAAAAAACATATTACAGATTATAAGGAATTCAAGGATTTATATGATGACATCAAATTAATTCTTAAAGAAGAAGTACCTGAACAAGAATTAGATCCATATATTCAAGATTTCGGTGAGATTAAAATTCAAATTGATGGGGAATGGTTTCCAATTATCGTCGGTAGTGGATATGAATATACATATTCATCAGCATTATTTTTAAAATACTTAAATCTTAATGATAAAGTTAAAGAAATAAGATCAGAAGCTTTAAAATATCTTAAAGAAATGATAAGTTATTTAACTGTATATAATAAAAAACCACTTGAAGAATATAAAATGACATTTAATTGTCCTAGTGAAGATTATTGGAATACGTCTAAACAATTTGTTGACCAAATCCTTTCTAAAAATTTTCTCTCAGGTTTTGAAAAACTTTTCGATACAGATAATATTAAAATTGAAATGGCGCATTTTATAAAGTATGAGAAAAAAATTTATCCTTTATTTAATGCTTCATTTGTAACTGATTTATTTAGCATAATCCTGAAGGAAAAATTATCAACTACGAAAATAACAGAAGATGATTTATCAGATATTCTTATTCGCAATCTGGTACATGATATTTATAATATTTTTGATGTTAATGAACAATTATTAACTTTTTGTAAAATCGATGGAATCAATGATTTTATCGCCACCTTTTCTTACATAGATGAGGGTAATCTATTATTTTGTGTAAATGAATCAAAAATGAATGATAGTAAGATTAAACTGGAAGAAATTGAACAAAAATTAAAAGCAGGAGAATTTACTATTTATGAAAAAGCTATAAACAAAAAAGGTCATAATGCAATTAAAGTTAGTGAAATAAAAAATATTTATTTTATTTCCACAATAACTCATTTAGATATAACTGAAACTTATGTACATTTTGGTGGCGAAGAAAAAGAGTATAAAAATAAAATTATCATATCGTCTTCTGATTTAATCCTATTATTGGCAAAGTCAAAAGATTTTTCTGAAATAATAAAATTAATTGAATTCATTAATAAAGAATCTATTTTCTTTAATCCATATGTGGGCATAAGTGGAATATTAGATATTGCAAGAAATTTTAATTTTTTAACCTCTCCGGGAGCGGTTCATTATAGTATGTTCAATATTGGACTTGAATCGACATATCACTTAATATACGAATTATTCTCAGAAAAATTAATAAACTATCCTTTTTTTGAATATGAAGAAATGTTCGATAACCCACATAGATGGGATTATCAATCAAGTTCTTTAGGATGGTCTTATATAATAAATAAATCCGCAAAAGAATTAGGCGGTTATCTAAAATTAATAAATAAGACATATTTTTTTCTATCACATAATCTATCTTACTTTGATACGTCTCCAAATGAATTGGATAGAATTGCAATAAATACAGTTGAAGACATTTTTAAACATTCATTGATTGTTAATAAAAATATAACTCTTAAATTAGAAAACAAAATAATTCATTTAATATATATGCCACTAGAATATGCAAAAAAAGTTGATCAATCAGGTTTTACTAATGAGAATAGAGAATATGTAAAATCTGATTCATTTATAGATTACCAGAAACCGAATTATATCTTAATAAGATACACCATGAATAACGAGAAAATTATTCAAGATTTAGTCGGTCAGGTAAATAGAAAAATTAGTAATGATATTTTACTGGAAATATTAAGCCCACTAAAAAAACATTTAACTCGTCAAGATTATGACTTTATAGTTGAATCAATTCGAAAAACAGATTATGAAAGTAACATTGTTGATTTAGAAGAACTTGAGTTGCCGTTCTTTATTGAGCAACCACAATTTTATAAACAACTGGAGGATTCAGATTTTTCACTGGTAAGAAAAGAAATTTCTTTAATATGTAAAGATGAGAATATCGAACCAGGAACATATACAGGAAAAGATGTTACGGAAATAATTAGAAAATTACAGAATCGGTTATATAAAAAGATAACTGATTTAATATCTATTTATTCTCCTGAATCTATTCATTATTATGCAATCGATAAATTAAGTTACAATCAGTTCTTAAAATTTGAAAATGATAGAAGATGGAATTATCCTTTTGATTTTCCAGATGAATTAAAAATCGATCATTTAGATATTGTAATGAGCAAGAATGATGAATATATTACGACTATTCAAGATTTAAAAAATCTAATTGAATTAAATTTAACAATTCCAAGATTCGAAGAACTTATAAATATTAATGTTTCCAATTTTAATATAATAGAAGCATTTATCCATTGGATAGGGGTTTTACAGAGTGCATCTGATTTAGAATATTATGAAATGGGATTTATTGAATTAGAAATTACTTATGATTATATAATTAATACGAACTCCACTGAAATATTTGATTTATCTAATTTACAAATGAAGGACAAGATTTACAATTATAATACATATCAAATTAAACTTGATGATCTTGATAAGAAATATCTTGAAAAAGTCAAAGATGCTTTAAAAAGGGATTTAGGGTTTAGATTAGAAGATTTATATGATGTAGTACAATTTTTATCTGTCAATTTTAAAAATAATAATTATAAACAAATATCAAAAAATATATATGAAATAAATAAAAATGACCTAATAGAGATGATATTTAAAGATTGTGATGAACAATTTCCTAAACAGGATATCATTAGAACAATTGATTACTTAATTTTAGATATTAAAAAACTTAAACAAGTTGATGGAGATGTTTCTGATTTACTACCAATTTGGGAAAGAGAGAAGCGTAATAATCGATTTGATCAGAAACCTTTATTGATTGTAGATGACAAAGTTCAATTTAGTCCAGTAAATTGCGGTATATTAAATAGAGAATGGGGACTTGGGCTATTTGATTTTATGTTACCTTATACAATTGGATTAGAAAATACTGATAAAGTGATTAGTGAATGGAAGTCTAGATATGAAAAGCAAATTGTGGAAGACATAGCAAATATATTTATTGAGTTAAATCTTTCAGATGCAAGACTATTTAAAGAGCAGTATCTTCATAAATTAGATAAAAAAGGTAATCATCCCAAGGAATTAGGAGATTATGATATTTTATTTATCGATAATGTAAATAAGGTAGTGTGGAATGTTGAAGCTAAATTTATAAAAAAACATAAAAGTATAAAAGAATTTTATAGAAGACAATATAATTTCTTTAAAAAATCCGAGTATGATATAAAATTTAATAATAGAATTGAATATATTGAAAATAATTTTAACAAGTTAAAGTCTGCATTTGGGATAACTAATCAAGATAAATACGATTTTAAAAATATGTTTGTACTTAATAAACACTTTATTCCAGTATTTCAGAATGTGAAAGGACTAGAATATTGTTCTATCGGTGAATTTAGGATAAAGGTTATAGATTATTATAAAAAAAGCTGATAAAGGGGGGGAATTATGCTTGATAATATGGATATTGAAGAAATAGGAATTGATTGTTTAAAAAGATTTTTAAGAACAAATGAGCGTTTACAACCAGATATTAATACTAAAGATAAGAATATGATTTGGGATGGTTATATCAATTTATTTAAAGATTCTAAAAGAAAGGTAGAAACTCTAATAAAACAGGTCCCGATTCAGGTTAAGTCCTCAAATGTAAAAATATTGCCTAATAAACACAATTTTAATATTAATAAAAAGTTTTTGAGAGGTTATGAAATTAAGGGAGGGACTGTTTTTATAAGAGTACTATTTACGGATTCTGATCACTATAAAATATTCTATAAATTATTACTGCCTGCAGATATTAAACGAATATTGAAGTCCATGAGCAAAGATAGTAAAAGTTTTGAATTTACAGCATCAACCGATGCTATCGAATTTGTTTCAATTTGTTATAATTTTGTTTATCATAGTCAACTACAAGCACAAATAAAGGACTTTTCTTCCATAATTAAAATAGATTCAGAATTTGTAATTACTAATTATTCTAATGGCAACATAGTTGATGATATTTTGGATAAAGAGCATTATATTTATCTTAAGATTCCTGAAACTGATTACTTAGTTTTTTATGATATCTGGAAAATTGAATCTATTGATGATGTGAAAATTGTAAATATAAGTATTGACAACTACACTTACTATAAACATTGCACATTCCGAAGACATAAAAATAAACGTGAAATAATTTTAAGTTCAAATATAATTATTAACTTAGACAATAAAGAAATTATATATCAATTTGATGAAAATTCTAAATTTGAAGATTATATTTCTGACCTTAATTTTTTAATTAATTTATCGAAAAAGAAATTAATGACAATAAATGGATTTGAAATCACGCTCATTGTTAATATTACCGATATTTCTAACATGGAATTAGAATATGAAAAGTTAATAAATACAAAGATAATTTTAAGGGATATTTTTATTAATATTGAAAATATTACGTATAAGATGGTTAAAAGTAATATTGGGAAATTGCACTGGTTAAATAATTATATTATAAATAAGAAACCATTAGACTTAGATAAGGAACATAATAAAATTATTATAAGCTATAATTTTATACTTGATAAAAAGTTTATTTTTATTTATATATTCGACGCTACAATAAACAAATTTATATGTTATAATTTTTCTGATGAATATTTAAACAATTTTTTCATAGGTTTTGATGAAAATGAAAAACCAACATTAAGAATAAGTAAATATCTTATTTTAGATTATGAATACTTAAATCATTATGAATTAGATTATGAATCTGCTTATTTAGATATCACCGAAAAATATGATAAAAATGTTTCACAATTTATAGAACAATTTATATTGGAATGTATTAAAAGCTCTGATATGAATTTCAGTGTAAATTTATTAGATTTATCTAATAAATTACTCAATTACATTTATGAAAAAGTAGATTTTGAGGCGGATGGAAAAACAAGAATATATATTAACAAAGCACAAACTCTAAAAAGGCTAGGATTACTAGATAAAGAATCAAAAAAAGAACTGATATTAATAAAAGAAAAAAATAAAGATGATTTAATTATACAAATTTGTGTATGTTTAATATTAGAATATAAAGAAGAAGTTGAGATTTTATTATCTAGACTTACTAATGAAAAGTTGATAGAACTAAAAAGTTGGCCAATATATTCTTTATATAAATAACTATTATTATTTCATATGATTATAGTTGATTTATCAAAATTGTCCCCTAAAAAACACGATTCACATTTTATGGTGATACATCAAGAGATAATAGACTAAGATTTATAGAGGCGGTTAAACCGGAGCGGGCACAGGTACTCTATGATGAATTATAGAAACTAAGAAACGAACTATATATAGTAGAAATGAAGTCTTTGTAGCAATGATAGGATTATAGTTAATGATGGACAATTTTTATCTGAACAAGAAAATTTAAAGAAGGATGTGATCTTATAATGCAAAATATATGGTTAAAAATTATAAAGGATCTAAGCTACAACCCAAGGGATTTACATACTGTACCTAAAATTAATAAAAAGCCTTTATGGTTTTATGCTTACTCAGATGGAAATTTTATTTATATCGATAATGCCAAAGAGCACTTGCCGTCTTCAAATATTTCTGGGATAAGGAAACTTAGTTTATCTGAATTTGAAAGAATGTACCCTATCCATAAAAGAAGGGAACAGGGAGAAAGTGTAAGTAAAGAAGCACAAAAAGCATCCATAAATCAGGTATATTGGTATTCCATTTTTGAATTTTGTCTTAATAATTAAACTACACAGTAATAAATTATATGAAAGAAAAGGAGGATATAAATGGCTGAACAGGATTATGTGGATTTTTGGGGTAAGTTTCATAAAAAAATGGAATCTTTAAATGTAGATTTTAAACTCTATGAATTTCCTTCAAAAAGTAACAGTAATTTTTCTGCAAAGGTGAATGATTCAAGTCCGGGGGCTACGGGCACCCCCTTCATTGGAGTAGACTTGGTTAATAGTAAAGGTTTTATAAGAGTTAATGTTTATATTCCAAACGATAAAGATTTTTATGATAGTCTTTTTGCCGAAAAGAATGAAATAGAAAATGTATTTGGTAATAAGTTGCAATGGAAGCGTGATTGTGGTAAGGCAAGCAGAATTTTGGTGGAAATTCCTGGTTTGAATTTTAAATATAGAGATAATTATGATATTTTAATGGTCAAATTAATTGAGATTATTAAAAAATTTATTATAACATTTGAAAAAAGAATTAAAAATTGGATTTAATGTAATTAAACAAATTTTACAACACTTTTACAACAAATTATCCAAAAATAGTAATAAAAGTATAGTTAGAAAAAGTCAAAAATTACTACTAAAATCACCAAATTATCTATATATAAATAGACATTGTTATACATTGTTTTATACCCATATATATAGTATAAATTCCATGGTAAGGAAGAGGTTGGCGGTTCAAGTCCGTCTACCAGCACCATTTTTATTAAATATATCAAATTAACTATCGTCGGAAAAAGCTCCGGCTTTTTTTTATAAAACATAAATAGTATTTTATAGAAGATTAATATTTTTAAAAATTTTATTAACAAATAAGTAATAAATTGATATAATTGAATTAAGAACTTACTAAGTTATGGTATAAAAACATATCTTTTTATTTTGACAATATACATTGTATTTAGCGTATATAAGATATAGTGAAAAAATATACACTATAAAACTAAAATAAAGAAAAGGATGGCTAAAATCTATGGCAAAAAATAAGTTCTATGCAGTTAAAATTGGTAAAATACCAGGAATTTACCAAACATGGAGCCAAACAGAGGAGCAAGTAAAAGGTTTTCCAGGAGCTGATTTTAAATCTTTTAATACTCTTATTGAAGCCGAAAAATATATAATATCTGAATCTGAAAGTAATTTTGATAAAAACATATGCATAGAAGATATGAACAAAGAAATTCAAAATAAAATTAAAGCACTAAGACCTAATCAGGTTGTTGCTTTTGTAGATGGTAGTTACTCACACGATGTTAAAGGCCAGGAAAAATATGGCTTTGGTGTGATAATTATTTCACATGACACAGAAGTTTGTTTGTATAAAGCTTTTGTAAACAATGAATATTTAGAATCAAGAAATGTAGCAGGTGAAATTGAAGGAGTAAAACAAGCTATTATGTGGTCGATAGAAAACGAGAAAAAGGAGATAACCATTTATTATGATTATATCGGTATTGAAAAGTGGGCGACTAAAGAATGGATAGCTAAAAAGAAGTTAACAAAAGAATACTGTAAATTCTTTGACGAAAAATCAAGAATTATTAAAGTATCTTTTAGACACGTTAAAGCACATAGTGGAATAATTTATAATGAACGTGTTGATGAGTTAGCAAAAAGATCCCTTTTATCTCAAGGATACAAATCATATAATGATGGTTCTGTTTATTTTTATGGATATAGTGTTAGTGATTGGGAAAAAATAATTAAAGAACTAACTAACGATAATGCGGAATTTGATAATAATAATGAGATTTCGTTTCATATTGAGAAAACCAAAGAATATTTAAATAGAGTAAAAGTATCATATTCAAATGATAATTTAATTATTAACTGTTATAAAAACAATAAGTCTTATGTACAAGGGAAACAAAGTGTTTTATTTCAAAAACTTATATCTTATGCTATTGAAAGATTGCCTAGTGACGATTTAGTTGTAGAAACCTTAAATTCATATCATGCCTTAACAATAGATGAAAACGAAGTTTTAGACAAACTAAACATCTTAATACCAAATTTTCCTAAATCTTTTTTTGATACTAAACATTACAATAACGTGCTATCAGCAGTTTTTAACACCATGTTAGTTGGTTATATGCCCGACTATACATGTTTACTTACTCCAGTATTTAGAGCAATGGAATATTATTTACACAATATCTTACATTACAAATTAGGAAAGAATACTGAGACTCCGAAAGGACAAAATAATTTTGCATATTTCAGTAAAGATCAACAGACTGGTAAATATTTTTATAATTCAGCAAAACAAGATTTTGACAGAACAAAGATTGACTATTTAAATGAACTATACAATTTTTATCATAAAATAAGACATCCATATTCTCATTGGTCACTAAAGTCTATAGATGTTCAGGTTATTGCTGATATGAGTGTTGCAAGAGAATTGATTATTGAAGGCTTAAAACTAATTGACAAATTTTATATGATATTTCAATAATATTATTTTCATGAAAGGAGTATACTCAAATGAAAAAGTATGTTGTGAATAAATTAGATACAGCACATTTTAATACATTAATAACATTATTAGACTACGAAACCCAAATTTCAGATTACTTAAAAATAATTAAATTCCCTTCTTTAAGTGATAAAAAATTACTTATAGATACAGCATTATGTTCTGGGATTAATAAATATAGATTTATAACAACTACTTTAAACAACGATGGTAGTATTAATATAGATAGTTATAAATATATTGACGTTGATTCACATTTACTTAAGATTGCTAATGAAATAATTAAAAAGGAGCCAAATAGTTTAAATAATTCTGTTTTAACCGTTTCTCAAATTGACTATATAAATAACAAATAAGCTATAATTAAAGTACACAAAGTTGTGTTGACTATGAGAATTAACGCGTGCATAGTTTTGATTTATGAAGGATTTAAATATGGTTCAAATTAGAAAAGAAAGATCAATTATTAATTTGAGTCAATCACGAGAAGAGGTTAAAATCCGATAGTAATATTAAAGGATATCACTTTTGTGATATCCCCTTTATTTTATTAACGATAACAAGTACAACCGATAATTACTAATAAGATGAAAAGTACTAAAATTACGCCATACATATTTGTACCATATCCACCAGAATACCCACCAGACATAATATTCCTCCTTTCTTTGGTATCATATGATATTTAATTAATTTGAATTATTATATTAGTATATATTTTATTAAATCAATTATTTGTCTATAAAAAACTACCGCTATACGGTAGTTGTATATGGGATTATTAGCACCATCCCCAGCCTGTATAACAAGTACATCCAATTATAGCGAGTAAAATAAATAATACTAATATAATCGCATATGTGTAGCCATATCCATATCCTCCACTAGCTCCGCCTGCCATATTAATCCCCCTTTCTACTAATTCATTATATAATATGAAATTAGTATAAATAATTATAGTTAAAACGTTTATTTTTTATGTTATTAAGATAAATATAACTTTTACACTAAAAATGGTTCTTAAAAAAGAACCATTTCTATAAATGTTTCGTAATATCCCTATTATTTAAAAGTAAATCTCCTGAAATAGTTTTGATATTTAGATAAAAGACGGAGGAATTCTTTATATCTAATTAATTCATATGTTTATAGATGAGTTAGCATCCCCAGCCTGTATAACATGCACATCCAATAATAGCTAATAAAATGAATAGTACTAATACAATTGCATATCCATAACCATAGCCTGCACCTTCCATAAGAAAGCCTCCTTTCACCTAACATCCATAGTATCATATGTAATAAGAGGCTAAAAAGCCAGTACAAAAGTTTATATTTTAATTAAAAAATAAAAAAACATGGTTATTTTATTCCATGTTTATTGTTTCCGACCATATTTTCTTTTCCAAGTAATAAACGTTTATAGTTAGGGATATGTCGTAAAATTACAAAGGAGAATAAGACCGACATAGTGATAAGGAAATGTAAATTTACAGCGAGTGTTGACATCAATGGTTCCCCTACAAAATAGGCTATTAAAGCTGATAAAAAGATCATAAATGCTACTGCGGTTGATGCGATTGATACAACTCTGGTTGTTATAACAACCACGATAAAGGTTATTAAACCAATACAAAATATCGGTAATGATGTAAATAATATCACACCACCACTTGTCGCAACTGCTTTACCGCCTTTAAAACGAGCAAAGATAGGAAATACATGACCAATTACAGCTGCGATTCCAAAGTAAACAGGTGGAATATCAGTATTAAATACATTTTCGGCAAGCAGAATCGCTGAACCACCTTTCATAAGGTCCATTAAGCCCACGATAATACCTAATGTAATTCCTAGTACTCTAGCTGCGTTTGTACTGCCTAAATTACCACTTCCGTAATTGCGAATATCTTTGTTACGAAATATTTTACCGACAATTAATCCTGATGGAATTGACCCAATAAAATAACAAATTATTATATATATTGCTTCATAGACAAAATCCAATATAAACACCTTCCTTGTTAGCAAAATTATATCATAAATCTTATTTTTTGCATAGACTTAACAGTTTTTATTGATTTTTATACAAAAGTTACCAAAAATCATTTATAATATGATTGTATACACTTGAAAGGGTGAAAGAAATGGCAAAAAACTTAAAATATAATGAAGAATCGATTCAGGTATTAGAAGGCTTAGAAGCAGTACGGAAACGTCCAGGGATGTATATCGGCTCTACTGATTACCGGGGTTTACATCATTTAGTAAATGAAATCGTCGATAATTCGATTGATGAAGCCTTACAAGGCTATGGTGATGAAATTATTGTGACGATCTTTAATGATAATAGTATTGAAGTTCAAGATTTTGGCCGTGGTATTCCTACGGGAATGCATAAGACTGGGAAACCGACACCAGAAGTAATATATACTACTTTACATTCAGGTGGAAAATTTGATGGTAGCAGCTATAAAACTGCTGGTGGACTTCATGGAGTAGGTGGAAGTGTTGTTAATGCATTATCTGAGTATTTTGAAATCGAAATTAAACGGGATAACACTATCTATACGCAAAGATTTGAAAAAGGTGGTAAAGTTAAGACTCCTTTAAAAGAAGTTGGGAGAACTAACCGGACTGGAACTACCGTAAGATTTAAACCCGATCAATCGATATTTTCAACAACAAAATTTAAATTTGAAATATTAGAAGAAAGATTTCGTGAATCTGCTTTTTTATTAAAAGGTTTAAAAATCGTTCTAAACGACAAAAGAATTGGTCGTTCAGAGACTTTTCATTATGATAAAGGCTTAGTAGCTTTTGTAGAATACCTTAACAAAGATAAGAAAATAGTCCATGATGTTGGATATATTTCTGGAACTAGTCATAATATTGAAATTGATTTTGCTTTTCAATATATTGACTCATATACTGAAAGCTTTTTATCGTTTGTTAATAATGTTCGTACCAAGGATGGAGGAACTCATGAAGTTGGAGCTAAATCAATTTTGACTAAAGTAATTAATGAATTGGCTCGTAAAAATGGTTCTTTGAAAGAAAAAGATAAAAATTTAGAAGGAACAGATATTAGAGAAGGTTTAACAAGCATTATTTCGCTCCGAATTCCTGAAAATTTACTTCAATTTGAAGGACAAACTAAAAATAAACTGGGAACACCAGAAGCAAGGGGTGCTGTTGAAAGTCTATTATCAGATGAATTAACGTTTTATTTTACAAAAAATCCAGACATCTTAGATACGATAGTATCAAAAGCGATAAAAGCCTCTAACGCTAGAGAAGCAGCACGTAGAGCACGAGAAATTGCCCGTTTAGGAAAAAAAGTAAAGACAAATATGAACCTTAATGGGAAATTAACGCCTGCACAATCTAAAGATCATCGTAAAACGGAATTATTTCTTGTTGAAGGTATGTCTGCTGGAGGCAGTGCCAAACAAGGTAGAGATAAGAAATATCAAGCTATACTACCACTCCGAGGTAAAGTAATTAATACAGAAAGGGCTAAAATTGATGAAGTATTAAAGAATGAAGAAATTAACCTCTTAATTAATTCAATTGGAGCTGGTTTTGGCGCTGATTTTAATATTAAAAAAATAAATTATGATAAAATAATTATTATGACTGATGCTGATACTGATGGTGCTCATATTCAAATCTTATTATTAACATTTTTCTTTAGATATATGTCACCTTTAATTGAAAATAAAAAGGTTTTTCTTGCTTTACCACCTTTATACAAAGTGTCAAACAAATCACAAATAATTTACGCGTATAATGACGAGGAATTAGCAACGATTACAAAAAAAATTAAAGGAAACTTTTCAATTCAGCGCTTTAAAGGACTAGGGGAAATGAATTCTGATCAGTTATGGGATACGACGATGAATCCTGAAAAAAGAACATTAATATGTGTTAAAATTGAAGATGCGATTGAAGCAGATTACTATTTTTCAATTTTAATGGGTGATAAAGTAGAACAAAGGCGAGACTGGATTGAGAATAATGTTTCATTCACTCTAGAAGATAATTTTGATTTTGAGGAGAGACAAAATGGCTAGGAAAACTGTAAAAGAAATCAACAACATAATTGAAGAAAACATTGAAACCGTCTTATCTGAACGCTATGCGCGATATTCAAAATATATTATTCAAGATAGGGCTTTACCAGATGTACGGGATGGATTAAAACCGGTTCAAAGACGTATTTTGTATTCCATGTATAAAGAAAAAAATTTAAGTGACAAGCCTTACCGAAAATCAGCCAAAACAGTTGGAAATGTAATCGGTAATTATCATCCACATGGAGATACGTCAGTTTATGAAGCAATGGTTAGGTTAAGTCAAGATTGGAAAAACCGTGAAATTTTAGTTGATATGCATGGTAATAATGGTAGTATTGATAATGATCCTCCAGCAGCAATGCGTTATACTGAAGCTAGATTATCTAAAATTGCGGAAGAATTACTACGAGATATTGATAAACATACGGTTGAGTTCGCGTTGAACTTTGATGATACTGAAACTGAACCTACCGTTTTACCTTCACGTTATCCTAACTTACTCGTAAACGGATCTCAAGGAATATCTGCTGGTTATGCTACTGATATTCCACCACATAATTTGGGTGAGGTAATTTCCGCAATTATTTATCGCTTAAAACACCCAATTTGCTCATTAGAAGAAATAATGAGTATCATTATTGGACCCGATTTTCCAACGGGAGGTATTGTTCAGGGGATCGAGGGAATAAAAACTGCATACGAAACAGGAAAAGGTAAAATTGTTGTTAGATGTAAATACTTTTTTGACGAAAAGAAAAATCAGATAGTCATTACGGAAATACCTTATGAAGTTAACAAAGCTAATTTACTAAAGAAAATTGAAGACATTAGATTAAATAAAACCCTTGAAGATATTCAGGAATGTCGTGATGAATCAGATAAAGATGGGTTAAGAATCGCAATCGATTGTAAAAAAGAGGCCAATATTGATTTAATAATTAATTACTTATTAAAAAATACTGAATTAAAAACTAACTACAACTTTAATATGGTCGTTATTCATAATAAACAACCTAAACAACTAGGATTATTAAGTATTTTAGATGCTTACATTGAACACCAAAAAGAGGTAGTAATTAATCGCTCTAACTATGAATTAACAAAATCGCGAAAAAGATTTCATATTTTAGAAGGATTAATCAAAATGGTATCGATTCTTGATCAAGTTATTAAAACAATAAGGTACTCAAAAAATAAAGCTGATGCGAAAGTAAATATTATCAATTTATTTGGCTTTACTGAAGAACAAGCGGAAGCAATTGTAACACTACAATTGTATCGTTTAACAACTACTGATATTGAAATCCTTGAAGAGGAAGCAAGAACGCTTACAAATTATATCAACGATTTATTAGAAATTATTAACTTTGAAGATAAATTAGTTAAAGTAATTATTGATGAATTAAATGTGATTCGTAAACAATATACGACG
Organism: uncultured Haloplasmataceae bacterium; assembly: GCA_937919135.1. Classification (GTDB taxonomy): domain Bacteria; phylum Bacillota_I; class Bacilli_A; order Haloplasmatales; family Haloplasmataceae; genus CALFRW01. Next base: position 43,333 of record CALFRW010000146.1, on the reverse strand, counting down.
CCAAGGCGTTCAGAAATTCAAAATGAGGTTGAAGAAATCCAAATTGATGAAACCGATATGATTAAATCAGAAGATGTAATCCTCAATATAACTAAGCAAGGGTATATTCGCATATTAAAACCAAAAGGGAATGAGATTACGATAGAAAATACTAGTGTTACCGCTAAAGATTACATAATTTCTAGTCTCTTTGTTAATACACTAAATCGAATCTTGTTATTTACTAACAAAGGTAATTTTCTCCTATTATATGTTCATCAAGTTGAATTAGTTAAAAATTCTGAATTTAAGCAGCATATCAATGATATTATCCGCATTGATCCCGATGAACATATTGTCAAAGTCATTGTAGTTAAGGAATTTAGAAAGGATCAATTAATCGTTTTAGCTACTAAAAATGGTTATATTAAACGTAGTCTTCTTACCGAATTTGATATAACCCGTAATAATAAAACTTATACGGCGATTAATTTAAAAGCGAAAGATGAATTGGTTAATGCCTTTTTATCCGATGATAAAAATCGCGATATATTGATTGTTACTAGTAGTGGATATTTAAATAAATATAATGAAGAACAAGTACCAATAACAAAACTAAAAGCCTCTGGGGTAAAAAGTATTAATCTTAAACCAGATGATGAAGTTGTCTCATTCCAATATATATATAATGACATCTATGATTTAATATTATTAACTAATCGGGGTAATATTAAAAAAATCAATCTAAATGATTTATCATTTTCTGTAAGGACAAACCGTGGTACGATGTCATTAAAGAAGTTAAAGAAAAATACCCATCGTTATATTGGCTCTGCTTTTATCGGCAACAAAGAACCGTATGTTGTTGAAAAAAAGGATACATACCAAACCTTGATTAATGATTTAACTTCATATTCTGAAATTGTAAGTAATGGTAAATTATACGATGTTTTTAAAACTAATGAATCGCTTAACCGCTTAATTGAAATAACAACTAACTTAACTAATATATTTAGTAAAAAAGAAATGGTAAAAAAACAACAAACAGAGAAAAAAACATATGAACAAATAGAATTATTTTAATTACGATTCCAATATTTGACATATTTTTTACATTGGTATATAATTTAATCAAAATTCAAGCATAAAGGGGGACCTCATATGAAAACAATATTAAAAATTCTTTGGTTTGCTTTACTGGTCGTTATTCTTCAAAAAGTTATTTCTCCCGTTATAACAGGACAACACTTAGGTACAATCGCCGATAAATTACCTTTTGGTTTAGGTGATAAAGGTAGTATCAAAAGAATATTTAGTTCAACCTACTTGTATCAAATGATATTTATTGTTTTATTATTTCTAGGACTAGATTTAATAAGTGGAGATTTAAAAGGTGTTGTTAAGGGACCAGTAAAATTAATACTAAACTGTGTCATATATATTGTTGGATTCTTTTTTATCTTCTTATTATTTGATGAATTTAATATTCTTTTCAAGTAATCTAGTAGAATTTGTTCTTTTATTTTAATCAATTTTGTATCATGAACATATTTAAATGGAAATATTTAATTTTTTTCTTACATAAATATTTCCATTTTTAATATTTTGATATATAATTAAATAAAGGAAAAGGAGGAATTTCAGATGTATTTTTTTCCTAATATTAAGACAACGCCACTTGCACCGCAGCTAATAATGCAACTGACAAAATTATACGAGAACAAGGGCAGGGAATTATATTATTTATCGTTAATAAAAAATGATAGTAAAGTTATTAAACATAATGTCATTGAAGCAGATTCTGAATATTCCGGTCATTTATTGAATATTAACTTATCAGCACAAAAATATAAACTTTTAACACAACAAGGTGTTACACCAACAAATCGTAAAGAAAAACTAATTGCTAATTTTTTAAAGTTCTTTCAGATTATGCACAAGGCTGAATCAAATTGGAAATTATCAACAAATGGTGTTATTGAGATTCAAGAGTTTATCTTTCGTGAATTTGATCCTAATTCAACGATCGAAAAAAAACGTAATCGTCTTGACAAGAAAAATGAATTAGATAACCTTATTAGCCAGTTTAACCGTTTAATAAATGAAAAAGAATCAGAACTAGTAACCTTGTTTTGTGCCTTCACAATCGATTTCATTAATTTAAGGATTTTTGATAATTATAATGAATTTATTGGTATAATATTATTGATGTTATTATTAAAACAATATGGTTATAAAATAGTTGATCATATTAGTTTTTTTAAAGCTATTTATACAATTGAAGCTAAATATACCGAAGCTGTGAATAAATCAAGCCTTAATTGGGGGATAGGGCTACCTCAGTACCATTTCTTTACTATTTTTATTGTAAATATATTAAATAGTATGTATGATGAGTTTGAAAAACTTTGTCAAAGTTTCCAAAATGATAAAAAGTTTAGTAAAGAAGAATTAGTTGAACAAATCGTTTTTGGTTTTAATAACTATTTTACCAAAGATGATATAAGAAAATATAATCCATATATTAGTGATTCGACTATTAACCGTTCACTTAAAAATTTACGTGAGCGTGGAATCATTGAACCTACAGGAAAAGGGCGCTCTGCAAAATGGCGTAAATTAAGGCATGGTAAATATCAAACGTATTAATTTAATTAAAAAAAGTGGGTGAGGTAAATGAATTTATCAGAGAACCAGAAAAATATTTTAGATAAACCTTTAGGGTTAAATCTTTTAATTGAGGGATATACTGGAGTAGGAAAAACAACAATTCTATTAAAGAAATATGAACAAATTATTAAGAATCATATGATATCGCGGAATAAAATTATTTTTGTTGTTAGTGATGAAATTAAAAAACAAATTAACTTAAATCGTTATTTTTTACTCTCAGCTAATTATAACCTTTTAAATATCTATACAATTAATGAATTAATCCATCGTTATTTAACGATGATGGATTTACCTCTATTCAATAATACAATTAGTAAAGATGATAAGAGGGCTATTCTTGATGGACTTATTCATGATAATCCTGAAATTAAGTATACAGTTGATTCTTTGAACGAAGAAATTAATTTTATTCAGACTTTTATCTGTATCAAAGATGATAATGAATTAGAAGAAACTTTGAAAAAAGAACTAAAAAAATACTTGATGATTCCACGTAAATCAACTAATAAAGGTTTATTATCCTTTAAAGAAAAACAGAATATTTGGTCGTTATATCATCAGTACCTTAAAAAGGTTTTGAGTGAAGATATTTTTGATGAAGAAACATTTTATCAAAGCTTTTTACGATTAATTTATCATCAATTTGATGAAAATGAGTTAGCAATGAATTTTACACATATTTTTATCGATGATGTTCAAGACTTTACAAAGGTCCAACTTGATATTATTTATTATTTATTTGACCGCGATGAACAAAATGCATCGTATTATTTAGCGCTTGATGATTTAAAAGCAAAAGATCGTTATCGAAATTATAAATATGCTGATGTGTTTCAGCATCTAGATCATACTGTGACTTTAGATGTTAATTACCGAAATAGTCATAATGTATTTAATCTTATTAGTTCTTACTTAAATAATAATGAATTGATTTCACAAGAATTACCATATACATCACAGAAGGAACCTTGTTTATGTAAATCAGTTTTAACATATTATTATAATAAGAAAGTTAATGAGAAACAAGAAGTGTTTTTTGATCGAATAAACTTCTTAGTAACTAATTTAGATTATACATATAAAGATATATTAGTTGTCTTCGCTTGTCAGGACAATATGGAGGAGATTACACAACAATGTGAAATCCAAAACATCCCTGTAGGAGATATTTATCAACATCTAGAAAGTATTGAAATTAATGCTCTTACTTTTATACATAAATCAGAGTTAATTAGTGTTGAGTTTAAAGTCGTAATCCTATATGATGCCGATGATAAAAAACTTTGTACTGGTCCGATAAATAAAATTATTAATATTCAGAATAATTATATTGATTCTTTATTTTTTTATTTAGCTTTGGGTAACGCTACAGACTTTTTGATTATTAATTCGTCAGTTTCCGAACCATCGCACTTATTGTTACCATCTAAAATAGATTATCGACAATTTGTTTTTGATACTTGTTCAAAATTTGAGATAAAATCAACATTAAATGTCTATCGGATCAGTGAATTTATTGCCTATATAAAACATAATTTATGTACTTATTATGGGTATTCGTTAACAGATTTACAAACACATAAGATATTTGATATCTGTATTAAGCTTGATGAAAACTCCATCGGAATCAAAATTCTTGATAATAATATTGATGATGATACAATTAACTATATTCTTAATAATAGTGAGGATTTTAAATATATTGTAATTTTTGATAGTCATCATTATTTAACTTTTCAGAAAACAAATAAAGAGTTTGAACGTATTATTGATATACCAAATAAAACTAATGAAAGGTAGGAATCTATGAGTAATAAGGAAAGCTATTTATTAAGTGGTTTGTTTACTGTACTATTTATGGGATTAGGTTTATTAACCGCAATTATATTTACATTTCATATTCCACTATCACTTTTAGTAGGAGCACTAGTAGGATATATAATTAGTTTAATAATCGATTATGTGATAAAATTAACTAGAAATAAGAAATGAACTTGGAGGGAGTAAATGCTCCCTTTTTTTGTTTAATAATATAAATTATAAAATATAGGAAAAGTAAACTTTTTTTAATTTTTGTTGAAAAAATATTGACAATTTAGCATAATATACTATAATATAAAATTGTTTAAGTTTATTATGATTAAACTAAAAGTTTAATATAAATGAAAGGATGATTCGATGAATATCGGAAGTAAAATTAAGGAATTAAGGATGGAAAATGGTTTAACACAAGAAGAACTAGCTGATCGTTGTGAACTAACTAAAGGTTTTATCTCTCAGGTAGAAAGAGAAATGACATCTCCATCGATTGCAACATTGTATGATATCCTTGAAGCTCTTGGTACTAGTTTAGGAGAATTTTTTGCTGAAGAAGATGATGAAAAAATAGTCTTTGTTAATGAGGATATTTTCATTAAAGATGATGAGGATTATAATATGAAGATACATTGGATTATACCTAATGCACAAAAAAATGAAATGGAACCAATTTTAATTGAACTAGCTCCTAATGGGTTATCATATAAACATACGCCGCATCCTGGAGAGGAATTTGGTTATGTTTTAGAGGGAGAAATTGAATTAATTCATGGTAAAAGAAAATTAAGTGTAAAAAAAGGTGAATCATTTTACTATTTCCCTAATAAGGACCATTATATAAGAAATAAATCAGATAATATCGCAAAAGTACTATGGGTTTCAACACCACCTAGTTTTTAAGGAGGATGAAATATGGCAACTGGTTTTAATAAAATACGCATTTTTAATCAAGGTCATATAACTACTAATAAACCGTTAATTGAAATCAAAAATATCTCAAAAGAATTTGATGGAGAAATAGTCTTAAAAGAAGTTGATTTAACAATTAAAGAAAATGAATTTGTCACACTATTGGGACCATCAGGATGTGGAAAAACAACTATATTAAGAATCCTAGCTGGTTTTGAAAATCCTACTAGTGGTGATATCCTTTTTGAAGGAAAATCAATTTTACCTTTAGCTCCAAATAAAAGACAAGTTAACACAGTGTTTCAAAAGTATGCATTATTTCCACATTTAAACGTCTTTGAAAATATTGCTTTTGGCTTAAGAATAAAAAAGTTTAAGGAACCAGATATTATTGATAAAGTTAAACAAATGTTAAAATTAGTAAAGTTAGAAAATTTTGAACATCGAAGTGTAAACAGACTATCTGGTGGACAACAACAACGAGTAGCTATTGCTAGAGCTTTAATAAATGAACCCAAGATTTTACTACTTGACGAACCATTAGCTGCTCTTGATTTGAAATTACGTCAAGAAATGCAGTATGAACTAAAAGAAATGCAAGTTAAAACAGGTATTACCTTCGTTTATGTTACTCATGATCAAGAAGAAGCTCTTACAATGAGTGATACAATTGTGGTAATAAATAACGGCTTAATTCAACAAGTAGGAGCGCCAATCGATATTTATAATGAGCCTAGAAATCGCTTTGTCGCAAACTTTATCGGAGAGAGTAATATTATTTCTGGTATTATGATAGAAGACTATAAAGTAAAATTTGAAGCACATATTTTTGATTGTGTTGATCGAGGTTTTAGTAATAATGAGAAAGTTGATATCGTAATTAGACCTGAAGATATGAAAATTATCGATAAAGATATTGCACCAATGATTGGAGTAGTTGATTCGATAATTTTTAAAGGTGTCCATTATGAAATTTGTGTAATCGTTGATGGAACAGAATATGTAATCCATACTACTAAAGCAAGAGAAATAGGTGATATTGTTGGGCTTGATGTAGAACCTCAAGACATTCATGTAATGGAAGTAGGTGTCTTAGGTAATGAATAGAACCTTTAGATCATTAGTCTATCCTTACGTCGTTTGGATATCAATAATGATTGTCGTACCTTTTCTATTAATATTTCTATATAGTATAACTGAAAGTAGAGGAGGGCCAGCAAATTTAAAATTTACTTTAAGCCATTATAAAGAGTTTTTTAGTGCTACTAATATTAAGATTTTGTCTAAATCGTTTATTTTAGCCTTTCAAACGACTATTTATTGTTTAATTTTAGGATTTCCTACTGCTTGGATTATTTCGAAAATATCTAAGTCAAAACAAAGTGTCATAATTTTATTTTTTATCCTCCCAATGTGGATAAATATGTTGTTAAGAACATATGCTTGGCAGATTATTCTAGGAAGAAATGGAATTTTAAGTACTATTCTTAGACCTCCATTAGGTTTATTAGGAATAGATTTTCAAGGTTTACTATATACAGATGCAGCTGTAATTATTGGTATGGTCTATAACTTTTTGCCGTTTATGGTATTACCTATATATACCACATTAATTAAAATTGACAAAAATATTATTGATGCTGCTTATGATTTAGGTGCTACAACAAGACAAGTTTTTCTGCGCGTTATTTTTCCCTTATCAATTCCCGGAATTGTGACAGGAATAATAATGGTATTCCTACCTTCTATTAGTTCGTTTGCGATTCCAAGGCTTTTAGGAGGAGGACAATATGTATTGATTGGAAACTTGATTGAAAAACAATTTTATTTATTAGGCAATTGGAATTTTGGATCTGCAATCTCTGTAATACTCATGATAATTATCTTGTTATCAATGCGTATTATGAAAAATACAGATGAAGCTAAAACTAGCGGAGGAGGATTAGGAATACCATGGTAAGAAGATATCAAAAATTATTTCTACTACTTATGTTTTTATTTCTATATCTTCCAATAATTGTTTTGATTTTCTTTTCCTTTAATCAATCAGAATCAATGGGGAATTGGACAGGTTTTTCTTTTAAGTGGTATAAAGAGTTGGTTAATAACGAAATAATTCAAAATGCTTTTATTTATACAATAGTATGTGCGATTATATCTACCTTTGTATCAACAATTTTAGGTACTATCGCTGCATTAGGTATATATCGACAAAAAAGGTTATTAAAAGACTATGTCTTAAATGTTAATTATTTGCCTGTAGTAAATCCAGATATTGTAACTGCTGTTTCGCTTATGATATTATACGTATCTGTTGGTTTCCAAAGAGGTTTTTCATCTATGGTACTAGCACATATCATGTTTAGTACACCGTACGTGATATTAACAGTCCTACCGCGACTTAATGCTATGGATCCCAATATTGTCGATGCTGCCTATGATTTAGGTGCTACGCCTTTTCAAACAATTAGAAAAGTTATTATCCCTGAAATAAGGCCTGGAATAATAGCAGGAGCTTTAATTGCCTTTACAATGTCAATTGATGATTTTGTGATTAGTTATTTTAATACAGCTAATGGCGTAACAAACTTATCAATTGAAATCTATAATATGGCTAGAAGAAAGGTTAAGCCAACTGTTAATGCTCTGGCTACGATAATGGTTACAGTGATAATAATGTTTGTTTTAATAATAAATAAAATTAGTAGTAAAAATAAATATTGGAGGTTTGAAGATGAACAAAATACTTAAAAGTTTTATTTTTGTGCTATGCATTTCTTCAATTTTTATTCTATCTAACAGTAAAGTAAACGCACAAGAGAAAATTAGCTTAAATGTCTTTAATTGGGGCGAATATATTGATATGAGTGTTATTAAAGACTTTGAAGCATTATATCCTAATATTGATGTCATCTATGAAACTTATGACTCTAATGAATCAATGTACACAAAACTTACAACAGGTGATGCTAATTATGATGTAATTATTCCATCAGATTATATGCTTGAAAAGTTAATTAAAGAAGAGTGGTTATTACAGTTAGACTATGGAAAAATTCCCAACAGACAATATGTAAGAGATGACTTACTTGAAAAACTAGAAGCAGAATTTTCAAATGATACAAGAGATAGTATCGCAATTAATGATTATGCAGTCCCATATTTTTGGGGAACTGTTGGTATACTTTATGATACAGATAAAGTAAAGAAAACTGTTGACTCTTGGGAGATATTATGGGATGAAGATTATAAAAAACAAATTTATATGTATGATAGTCAACGTGATTCATTAATGGTAGCATTAAAATTACTTGGTTATTCTATGAATTCAACGAATCGAGAAGAATTAGAAGCAGCAAAAGATTTATTAATTGAACAAAAACCATTAGTATATGCTTATGTGACTGATACAGTAATACGGGGAATGATTGATGGGGAAGCGGCTCTAGCTGTAGTATACTCAGGAGATGCAGCATATATAATGGATGAGTCTAAATATAATTTAGATTTTGTGATTCCTAAAGAGGGTACTAATTTTTGGTTTGATCTAATGGCCATCCCAAAAACAAGTAAAAATGTTGATGCAGCACATAAATTTATTAATTTCATGTGTGATCCTGAAATTGCATTAAAAAATACTGAAGAAGTAATGTATTCATCACCAATAGAATCGGTATTTAATGACGTAATTGAAGAAGAGTGGGCTAATAATATTGCCTATAACCCAACAAATATCGACGCATTTGGAGGAGAAATTCAGACTGAAATATTTAGAGATCCTGGTGAATTTATTAAAACTTATGATGAAATATGGTCAGAAGTTTTATCAGACGGAAATTATATCATTCCGTTAATTATTGGTGGCGTAATTCTTGTTGGGATTGGAGTGTATTTAGTAGTCTTTAAAAAAAGAAAAAAGCGTTATTAATGTCTAAATTAAAAATTTGTGATATTTCATCACAAGTTTTTTTATTTAATTATCATATATAATTATATATGAAAGAAAACTTAATAGGTCATTTAAACGCATTTACAAGCATTCTAACGCATTTATATATGTAACATATAAAATTATGTTATCGATGTAGTTATTTATTAAAGAGGGTGTAAATGCGTGTAGATGTTACTGTCATGATTTCCATCTTAGTGTCGTTTGCAAGCCTGCTTTATATAAATGATATTTGTATCTGTGGATGCATACATCATCAGCTAATGCACTAGGAAAGGGTAGGTAACTTTTCAAAACTTATTTAAGCTTATTCTATCGCTTCGTAACCCTTTGTTTTCCAGCTTAACACGCTATTACCCTAAACAACTTCCTATAATCTATATTATGTAAAGTTTTCAAAAAATGTTTATTAGAAAAACTTACCACTACTAAACAATAGTATTTACTATTATTGTTACCTATTTTCATTATCTATTATTGATTTAAGTAATAAACTATATCACTATACTCTGTTTAGTGTATATTACAGACATTTTGTTCCTTTAATTACATTCACTTTCATAATTTCTTATTGTAATGTATATATATACTATATTAACCTTGTTTAGTATTAGTAAACATAGTTTTTAAGATGATCGTAATTTTTAGGTATTTATTGAGAAAAATTTGAAATTCAAATACGATAAATCGACAAAAATAGTGATTGATAATTATATTCAAGATAACATAAGCATTTTATGATGGTAATGACGATATTTATTACTTAAAAAAATGTCGAAAAATCCAGAAATGATAATTAGTTATTCGAGTAAATTTTACGTTAAGGTTTAGATCAGTAGTTAAACATAAAACTGAAAACTTATTAACTGTAATTACCTTTGTAATGCATTAACCATGGTGAATTAGTTCATTTGAATTTCGACATATTTTTAACATACAATTAATATCAAACTATACCTGTGACTATTTTTCACATTAAAAAACCATTAGAACTATCTAATGGTAATTAACTAAACAAACTAATAATTTCCTCATCAGTCATCTTGGTAATTATACCTTCATCTTCGATTATAATAGATTCAGCTAATTTTCGTTTCGCTAATTGTAATTCCATTATTTTTTCTTCAATTGTATTTTTAGCTATTAATTGATATACTTGAACCTTTTTTGTTTGACCGATCCGATGTGTTCTATCAGTAGCTTGGTTTTGAACACTTAAATTCCACCATGGATCATAATGGATAACAACATCAGCACTAGTAAGGTTTAGACCTGTACCTCCAGCTCTTAAAGAAATTAAGAATACACTTGTATTATCTGTATTAAACTTATCGACTAAATCTTTTCTGATTTCTTTTTTTGTATTACCTATTAACAGATAAGATGAAATTTGTTCTTGATTTAAGCGTTTTTCAATTATTGAAAGCATTGAGGTAAATTGTGAAAATAACAAGATCTTATGACCTGAAGCAATTGATGTGTTAATTAATTCCAGACACATTTCTAGTTTAGCACTTTCACCACAATAATTATCATAGTATAAGTTTGGATCACAACATAATTGTCTTAATCTAGTTAACATTGATAGAATCATCAGTTTATCTTTCTTATAATTACCTTTAGCTACCCTACTTTTCACTTCATGCTTAATAATTTCTAAATTGGCTCGATATAACCGTTCTTGTTCTCCTTCAAGATTAACATACATTATAGATTCAATTTTATCGGGTAATTCTTTTAAAACATCCTTTTTTAATCGTCTTAGGATAAAGGGCGTTACTAATTTCTTCAATTTATTTAAAACTTCAATATTATTTTCTTTAACAATTGGAACTTCAAATTCCTTATTAAATTTATTATAAGAAAATAAATAACCTGGCATGACAAAATCAAATAGTGACCAAATTTCAGCTAAATTGTTCTCTACTGGTGTACCGGTTAACGCGAACCGATTATTACTTTTAATTAGTTTTACACTTCTAGAGTTTAGGGTTGAATGATTCTTTATATATTGCGCTTCATCAATAATATGATACATAAAAGTTAAATCATGATAATAGTCGATATCCCTTTTTAAATAATCATATGAAGTAATTAATACCTGGTAACTTGTTAAATTATTAATTAATTGTAGCCGATTATCTTGAGTACCAATAATATTTACGGTTTTTATATCAGGCGCAAATGTTTTAAATTCAACCTCCCAGTTAAGGATTAAAGATGCTGGGCAAACAACTAAACTTGGTAGCGGATTAAGATCTTCTTCTAAATAGGATTTAATCAAGGTTATTACTTGGATTGTCTTTCCTAATCCCATATCATCGGCTAAAATACCACCAAAATGATAATAATTAAGTGTTTTTAACCACCTAAATCCTGTTTTCTGATATTTACGTAAGACCATTTTTAATGATTCAGGAATATTAAATTGTGTATCATCGACATTCTTAATATCGCGAACAATTTCTTTAAAACTATTATCACGTTCGGAGTTAACATATTTACTTGCTTTTAAGATATTATCTAAATACATTGCTCGGTACATAGGTACAGAGTATTTATTATTTTTAACACTATTGAAATTAAGATCTAAGCCTTCAGCAATTTGAATAAATTCAGATAGTGAATTATCATCAAGATTAATAAAACTCCCATCTTTAAAGCGATAATATTTTTTATTATGTTTATAAGTCTTAAGAATCTCTAGTAACTCTTCACTAGTAAATTCTGATTCTATATCTAAATCAAGTAAATTATTAGCAATTTTTACGCCAATTTTTATTTGTGGTTTTTTTCTAATAATTGCTTTAAAACTATCAGAAATATAGATTTGTGAATATCTCGCTAACTCTTCTACACCCTCATAATATAGTTTTAATATCATCTCATTATTATAGATATAAAATTTCTTATTTACTTTTGATTCCACTTCAAAATACTTATTTACGATTTTCTTAATTATTAGTTCTTCTTTTGTATTTCGATAAATATTATTAATTTGCATGTCGTCAAAAGCATCAAATTCATAATTATCATAACAAAATTTTAGCTTTGCAGATACAACTTCATTTATTTCAATATCAATATATAGTTTCGAAGTTAACGGTATTGGTTCAAATTCCCTTAAAACAGCATCATCTGTATTAATGTTCATCGTATCTTTAATTAATTCCAATACATTAGTATAAAAACTAGACATATCATTATGACTAATTAATAAAGGTGCTTTTTTTTCTTTAAATGCTTGGAGTAGATATTCAATTTTATCTATAGCTTCATTTTTTAAAGCAAAAAGTTCATTTTCAATAAGTAGATATTGATAGCTTTCACCCTTTATGATTAAGATATCACTAACATTTAAAGACAATAAAAAGGCATCCTTTTGTGGAGCTATCGTTAATTCCAAATTAGGTTTATCATTAGTAAATTTAATTAATTTATCTTGACCATTAATAAGAAATTGAATTGTTTTTGTTTGATAAAGTTCAAAAAACTTATCAAAAGCACTTGGAGATATCACTAAGTAACGGTCATCATTTTTTAGATATGGTGTAGTATTATTTTGCAAATATTGTGTTTCTATATAAGTATTTATTAAATAGGTGACTAAGGGTTTTGAATCAGCGGTAAAATTGTTAATATGGTGGTAAAAAGTAAGGTTTTTACCATACTCTGTAACATTATTATCTTTTAAGTCATAATAAAATTTCCCTATGTTTTTAATGATATAGGGCTTAACATGTCCAATCATAAAACTCATTAATAGTTTACCAGTATAATTTATTTCTAATCGGGGAATTAAATTAACTACTTGATAATCTGTATTAAGGATATCATTAATACTTCTTTTAGTATAATTAGCAATCATATTAGCTGCAAATTTATCAGTTTTAGTAAGTTTAGTGCTAAAATTAGTGACTTTATTATCAATATCATAATAATAGTTAAGTAACAATGCGATTAAGTGTTTACAACAGCCTTTATAAGTTCGAAAAGCCTTACATTGACAATTAGATGTTTCTAAACTATCATCACGATTTATTTCACAACTTACTTGATAAATATTGTTTAAACTACCTATCACCTCAGCAGCTAAAGAAATCGTATTAGAGATATTTAAATGATAGTTTTGAACATGACCAGCTTCATAATAATCAACACCACGTTCAAATGTTAATAGATTAAATGCTTGAGATTTTATTTGTTTAATGTTCATTATTAATACCTCCTAACCTTTTATTTTACATTAATATATTTAGCTTGTAAAATAAAAAAAGACAAATATGGTTATTTAAGCAAATTTGTCTTGTTATTTATTAACGTAAGTCATTTAAAAAGCTTTGGCCTATTTCTCCTTTATCTATTTGGAAATTATCAGCGATTGTCGCACCAATATCAGCGAATGTTTCTCTTATTGGTAATGATCTAGGCTCCTTTAACGCCTTACTATATACTAATAAAGGGACAAATTCTCTTGTATGATCAGTGCCGTGATGGATTGGATCATTTCCATGATCAGCTGTAATAATTAATAAATCGTCATTAGTTAAATTTTCAATCATTTTTCCTAAATATTTATCGAATTCATTAATTGCTTCTCCATATCCTTTAGGATTTCTTCTGTGACCATATAAAGCATCAAAATCAACTAAATTGATAAAACATAAACCAGTAAACGATTTACTTAATTGATTCAATAAAATTTCACAGCCATTATTATTTGATTTTGATTTAAAAGCCTCTGTTATCCCTTCCCCATCATAAATATCATTTATTTTACCAATTGAAATAACGGAAAAATTATTATCTTTTAAATAATTTAAAACCGTTTTAGCATATGGTTTTAACGCATAATCGTGTCGATTAGCGGTACGTTTAAAATTATGCTTATTAGTTCCAATAAACGGACGGGCAATTACTCTACCTACTTTCCATTCTTCTTTTAAAGTCATTTCACGGGCAATCTCGCAAATTCGATATAATTCGTCAAGTGGTACTATTTCTTCGTGGCAAGCTATCTGGAGTACTGAATCAGCAGATGTATAAACGATTAAACTTCCAGTTTTCATATGTTCTTCGCCTAGTTCAACTAATATTTCAGTTCCAGAAGCTGCTTTATTTCCAATAATATTTCTTCCTGTTTTTTGTGATAACGTTTTAATTAACGCTTCAGGGAATCCGGTGTCGGTGAATGTTTGAAATGGGTGAGTAACATGTAACCCCATTAACTCCCAATGTCCGGTCATTGTATCTTTACCAATTGATTTTTCTTTCATCTTTGTATAATAACCTTTAGCATTTTTAATTGGTGGGACATTTTTTATTTCCGTTAAATTCCCATAGCCTAATTTTTGTAAATTGGGAATGTTAAGTGTCATACTTTCTGAAATATGTCTGATTGTGTTCGCACCTTCATCTCCATAATCCTTAGCATCATCGAGTGCTCCACACCCTAAAGAATCTAGTACAATTAAAAAAATTCTTTTAAATCGCATTATTTATCTCCTTTATTATTATTTTTATTACGAGGATGAAAATTTTTTAATATCGTATTTAATTTTTTACTATCAACGTGAGTGTATATTTGCGTCGTCGAAATATCACTATGACCTAGTAACTCTTGAATATATCTGATATCAACATTATTTTCAAGTAAATGAGTCGCAAAAGAATGTCTTATTTTATGCGGGGAGAAACCTTGTAAACCAATTAAAGCTGCATGATCTTTTAGTGTTTTCCAAAAAGCCTGGCGTGTAATGCGCGTTCCTTTTTGATTTAGAAATAAAATTTGGTTGTCATAATTGATATTTAACTTAGCCCTAGCATTAGTTAAATACTTTTCTAATAAGCGTAAAGCAACTTCCCCAATAGGAACCACTCTTTCTTTATTTCCTTTGCCTCTACTTTTTAAAAAACCCATTGAAAGATGTATATCCTCTATATTTAAGTTTACTAACTCACTCACTCGAAGTCCAGTAGAATACATCAACTCAACCATAGTTTTATCACGTAAAGCAGTTGGTTTAACTTCTGAAAAAGTGTTTAATAATAATTCTATTTCTTCTAAGGAAAAAACAAGCGGTAGGCCTTTTTCTAGTTTGGGTTGTTCAATAAAAGATGATACATTTTCATGAACATAATTGTTTAAAAAAAGAAATTTATGAAATACTTTTATTGATGATATTTTACGAGCAATTGATTTAGATTTAAGTGACAAATCATATAAGGAACTTAAAAAACTATTTATATGGTCCGGTTTTATTTCTTTAATATCAAAAATCTTTAAATTAGTCATTAAGAACTCTGTATATTGTAAAATATCGCGATTATATGAACTAACAGTATTTTGACTAAGTGTCCGTTCAATTAATAAATATTGACAAAACTCATCGATATAATAATCAAAGTTATGGCTCATTAATATCACTACCCTTACACTCTGAACAAATACCGTTAAATATTAATTCGTGGTTTGAGACCTTAAACTGATATTCTTTTTCAATTTTTTCTTCCAGTATTTCTAATAAATCATCCTGGATTTCAATTACTTTACCACAATTACTACAAACTAAATGATGATGAAAATGACGATTGTTTAGATCGACTAAGTCATATCGTGAAATTTCATCATTTTTAAAAATTACTTTCTTTAATATACCTATCGAGCAAAATAATTCTAAGGTCCGGTACACTGTAGCTTGTCCTGTTTTAGAACTTGTCAACTTTACTAATATTTCTTCTGCGGTAAAGTGATCATTTTTATTATTTAAGAAAATATTAAGAATTTCAACACGTTGTGGAGTTATTTTAGCCCTATTCGCTTTTATTTTAGCTAAATATTGTCTTAATTCAATTTTTGCAAAATCCATTTTATCACCACCCTAGATTAATGATTTTAAAATATCAATAAATACATTTCCAAATATACTCATAATTAAAGCATAAATCACTAAAACTCCAACTGCGAAAAAAAGTTTATTATAATATTCGTTTAAGATTAGTTTTAAGGTTTTACGACTACTTTGATAAATAAAGGTATGAAATATCGATAATGACAGTCTAATTGAATGACTTGAAATGTAGATTAATAATGGTATGAGAATAATATTCTGAGGAAAAGTATAAAAGAAGCCTACTAAAAAACCCTGTAAACTTAATTGATAAGTAAAACTTCCAATTACAACACCATACATAAATCCATCAAAAAAAACAATAAATACCACTAATATTATACCAATTATTGTCAATGATAAAAACCAAATAATAAAAATATAAATAAAATGGGTAAAAAAACTTTCTAAAAGTAACATAAAAGATTTCTCTGCACTTAAACCGTGAATTGTGTTAATCACTGGGTTAATGACTCTTAATAAATCTTTATTATTTAGTTCATAACTAACAGCATTTCCAGAGATAAATCCAGCAATAAATAAGACAATTGTAAACAAGTAATAATGGGCATATTTATATCTTCTTGGCTTGTGAATTTCATTTTGGCCGGAATAGATTGAATTAGCATTTTTCATAATTATCGCCTCAATTAAATTATATTGATTTATCAAGCGATTTATTATGAAATACCGGATTAATTATCTTATTTTTTTAAACGTAAACCTTTTTTAATTGTCTGTTTCCCATATTTGCGATTAATTTGATGAATTAATTTAATCACCTTTTCATCTTCAAGATAGTTTTCATAATCAAAAATGCTAATTTGCTGATAATAGTTTTCTTTTTCGATTAATTGGGAACAACTAACACCCAATAGTCTAATTGGTTTACGATTCCATAATAGCTCAAATAAATCATAAACAATAGTTAATATCTCATAATAGGATGCTACATACCGATCTAATGTTTTACTTTTACTCTGGGATAAAAAATTTTGATATTTGATTTGAACACTAATCGTTTTGGTAAGATAATTACTCTTTGTTAGTCGTGAAACGACTCTTGTCGTTAATTTTTCTAATTCATAACGAGCCATTTCCTCAACAATTATATTATCGATAAATGTTGTTGAATTACCAATACTTTTATAATCATTTTCTTTATTTGGCGTAACTACATTATCGCCGTATCCTAAAGCTAGGTGATAGAAATAACTATATTGGTTACCAAGAATTTGTGTTAATGCCGTTTTATTTTCTGCTTTAACTAAATCACCGATCGTATTAATTCCTTTTTCAAGTAACTTTGGTGCTGTTTTCTTGCCGATGCCATGCATTTTATCTATTTTTAATGGCCAAAGCAGTTTTTTAATCGCTTTATTTCTTAACACTGTTATTCCTAATGGCTTTTTCATATTTGATGCCATTTTAGCTAAAAATTTTGTAGTGGCAATCCCAATACTCGTAGGTAGATGATATTCATTTAATAATTTCGTTTGTAGTTCCTTAGCTAATTCAAGAGGATGTTGGTTTATGCACAATTCTGTTACATCAAGATACGCTTCATCGATTGAAGCCTTCTCAACTAAGGGAGTGTAACTTAATAAAAAATCAATAAATTTCTGTGAATATTCCTGATATAAATCCATATTAGAACTAATGAAGATTAATTTAGGACATAATTTACGGGCCATAAAAACGGGCATAGCAGCCTTAACTCCAAATTTTCTTGCTTCATAACTAGCTGTAACAACAACACCTTTATTATATATAGCAGCCCTTCCTGCAATAGCTAAAGGCTTGTTTTTTAATTCAGGGTGATTAATTAATTCACACGAAATAAAAAAAGCATTCATATCGATGTGAAATATTATCTTTACCTTTTTTTTCATTGTTAACCCTCTTTTATTTTACTTCATTTTATACTATAATATATAATAGTACTATTATTATAACATTTTTAAATTGAGGTGAAAACTATGGCGAAAAAAACTAACAAAAAACCTGGTCAAGAAACTCCTAATACATTTGCGATTAAAAAACAAAAAAATAACTTAAATCATTCAAGGGCAACTAAAGTTTTCGTTATTTTAATTTTATTAGCTTTTATAGTTCCAGTTATTGCTGGTTTAATTCTTTACCTAATATAAAAAAATACTACACGATTTACGTGTAGTATTTTTCTTATGATGCTTTACGATGTTCTAATCTTAAACGGTCTGCGATCATCGCGATAAATTCTGAATTAGTAGGTTTCGATTTAGCTAAACTTACAGTATAACTAAATATTGAACTAATGGCATCGATATTACCTCTGTTCCATGCTACTTCGATGGCATGTCTAATAGCACGTTCGACTCTTGAAGAAGTTGTCCGATACTTTTTAGCTACCTCAGGATATAGTACTTTTGTGATTGAACCTAAAATTTCAATGTTGTTATAGACCATAGCGATTGCTTCTCGTAAATATAAATAGCCCTTAATATGTGCAGGCACTCCTATTTCATGTAAAATTGCGGTAATTTCAGAGTTCAAGTCAGTTGGTGTCTCACTTTGAATCGCAAAAACACTATTTTTAGCTGCTTTTCTTGTTATTTCTACTTTTGAACCTAAATCATTAATCAATTCGATTATATGATTTACATTAAATGGCTTCATAACAAAGTAATCCGCCCCTAATTCTGATGACTTAACAAGTAACGATTCCTGATTAAATGCTGAAAACACAATAATATGTTTTGGTTTCTTGTATGTGTTGTCGCTTGCAAGGTTATTTAAAACTTGCAATCCATCAAAATTAGGCATTACAATATCAAGGAGCAAAACGTCAACTTCTTGATGTTTTAGTTTTTCTAACAAACTAACTCCATCATACGTACAGCCAACTACTTCCATGTTATCTTGAAGATTAATTATCTCTCTCATCATCGTAACATGCTCTCGACTATCATCGGTAATAAATACTTTAATTTGTGACATAATTTTATAAATCCCCCTCTAAAATATATCAAAAAGCTTACAATTTAATTATAAAGGACGTGTATCACTTAATTCAATGTTTATTTCATTATTTCCGATTAAATTATATATATAATTGTTTTTTCGACATATTTTTATGGGGTAATAAAGGTGTTATTGATAAACTAAGGTCGGATTTGTCGAATTCTAGCTTTAATCGACGACCTCAATTCCCATATCTTTTAACATAAACTCAATATACACACCATAACCAATTGTTGTATCATCTATTAAAACATGTGTTACTGCTCCAATTATTCGATCCTTTTGGATTATTGGACTTCCACTCATCCCTTGAATAATACCACCTGTACGATTTATCAAGCGTTCGTCTGTAATTTTAAGCTTAATCCCCTTAACATCCTTTTCTTTTTGTCGATTCAATTCAATGATTTTAACGTCAAATGCTTCAACTTTTTGTTTATCCAAAACAGTTAATATTTGTGCATCACCTAATTGAACTTCTTTTTGCGTTGCTATTTTAAGTTTCCTTTTATCGGTAAAAGCATCCTTTGATACTTTACCGTAAATTCCGGTATTCGTGTTATTGTTTATTTTCCCGACACTATCCTCATCAAAGATTGCTTTTTTAGCTCCAGGGTTTCCCCGTACACTTTTATCGATACTTGTTACCTCTGCTCTTCTTATTACGCCTTCAGTACTGTAGGTATTTATATTAGGAGTGTTTTGATCTTGGATTTGATGTCCTAAAGCTCCAAAATAAAATCCGTTATAAATAAATGTTAATGTACCGATCCCAGTAATATTATCACGGAGGTAAATCCCTAAACTTATCATATTGTTATCGGTTGTTGCTGGATACAATTTTTTGTTTAAAATCTTATTATTTCGTTTGACGATCATATTCATAGGTTCACTATGAATATCTTTATAATTTATAAGTTGGACTTTTACATCATCAATACTACTGATTTTTTTTCCATCAATAGATAAAATAATGTCACCTTTTTGGATCCCAGCATTTTTCCCTGGATTAATTGTTTGATTTTTACTTTTTACCGTATAAGTATCAACTACGATAACATCTGTCTGAAGTTCAATTCCGATTGTTTCCCCACCTGGTGTTAAGTAAATCTCATCTGCTTTGATAACTTGCGCAAAAACATTGACATTTACTAAAACACTAACAATAAAAGTTAAGAGGACAGTTATGAATAATTTCTTGATATTAATATCCAGTCACCTCAATTCCTTGCAAGCTATTTTTATTTTTGACAGCTTTTAAATTAATATTAAGGAAAAGAGATATTATTTAATGGATATGATAAATATTAATGTATTTTCAAAAGATTTTTAGCATTGTTAATTACAACCTCATTGATATTATCTCCAGCAAGCATTTTCGCAATTTCATGTATTCTTTCTTCCTGGTTAAGTGATTTAATTTCTGTATAAGTACGATTATTTGCCTCAATTTTGGTAATATATAGATGGTTGTCACTTATTGATGCTACTTGTGGTAAGTGAGTTATACATAAAACTTGCGTTTTATTAGCAATCGCTTTAATTTTTTGCGCAATCGCATTGGCGGTTATTCCTGAAACTCCAGTATCTATTTCATCAAATATCACGGTTGATAATTTTTGTTTTTCGGTTAAGATCGTTTTTAGACCTAACATAAACCGTGATAATTCTCCTCCAGAAGCAACTTTTGATAGAGGTTTAATTGGTTCTCCTAAATTAAACGATACCAGAAAATCAAGAACATCTAATCCTCGTTCCTGGAAATATTTACCATTTAAAAAGTCTTCTTGATCAATATTAATCTCATTAAAGACAATATTAAACCGTGTATTAAGTAGTTTTAAATCTTTTAAATGTTCGATTAATTTTTTTTCGATATCTACCGCAATTAATTTTCTTTTTTCCCGTAATTTTAATCCTAGAGATAATAAGTTTTTAAATAAATTAGCAAGTTGCAGTTTTAATTCTTCAATTAAAAAATCAAAATTACCAATTTTTTCCATCTTAAGTTCTAATTCATTTTCGTATTCGACTAAAGCTTCAACTTCTAACTTATATTTTCGTTTTAGTGTTGAATAAACATTTAAACGTGATTCGATTTTATCTAATTCTTGTGGGTCGTAGTCCAATCTTTCAATTTCACTTGCAATAAGATTTTTTAAGTCATCTAATTGATAGTAATTAGATAATAAAGTTTCACTAATTTCATTATATTTTGTGCTAATTGAACTAATCCTACTAAGGTAATTACTAGATTCATAAATATTTTCTAAAACTCGATTAGCTTCTAAAAGCTGATGTGATGAACGTAAACTTTCAAATACTTTATCATAATTTACATATTGATTACGTTTTTCTTGTAACTCTTCATACTCATTAAGACTAATATTTGCTTGTCTAAATTCATTTTGTTGAAATTCATAAAAATCTAATTTTTCTTGATTAGTTTTATTTTCACTTATTAACATTTCATACTCTTTTAAAGTGCTATTGTATTTTGCTAAAGCTTCTTGATATTCTTTAAGTTCATCATGAAATTCATTATCGCAAAAATTGTCGATTAAATAAAGATAGTTATTTGTCTTAATTAATCTTTGTGTATCATGTTGAACATGGACATCGACTAATAAACTCCCAATTTGTTTTAATTGACTAACAGTAATTAAATTTCCATTTAAGCGACAAAGATTACGACCGTTTCGGGAAATTTCACGGTAAATTATTAAACTATCGTCACTTGCATCAATACCGTACTCAATTAATAATTCAGCTAATTTTTTATTTTCAAAATAAAATAACCCTTCAACAATAGCTTTTTCCTTATCAAAACGAATCATTTCATTAGATGCACGTTCACCTAACAATAGATTAATTGCGTCAATGATAATCGATTTTCCTGAACCAGTTTCTCCTGTCAATACCGTCATATTGTCACTAAAATCGACTTTTAAATCATCAATTATCGCAAAATCTTTAATTTTTAATTGTGCTAACATAATTATCACCCACTATTTTAAATCATGTGCCTTATTTACAATATCAATAATATCAATTTGCTGATGGTCATTTAATGGTGAATTTTTTAAATGAATTAAAAATTCACTATTTCCTTCAGTACCTTTAATTGGAGAATATGTTAAATCTAGGACTAATAAACCTAGATCTTGACAAAAATGAATAATATTATTAATTACCTCGATATGTACTTTTTTATCTTTTATTATTCCTTTTTTGCCTACTTGCTCTTTTCCAGCCTCAAATTGAGGCTTAATAAGTGCTATTATATCACCATTTTCAATTAAAATTGACTTTAAAACTGGTAAAATAATTTTTAACGAGATAAAGGAAACATCGATAGTAGCTACTTCAGGTATGCCATTAGTAAATAAAGCTTTTGTAGCATAACGAAAGTTGCATCTTTCAATACTGATTACTTTTTTATTAATACGTAACTTCCAATCAAGTTGATTATAACCCACATCTAACGCATAAACGAGTTTAGCACCATTTTGTAATGCACAATCAGTAAAGCCACCAGTTGATGCTCCAATGTCAAGCATTATTTTATTATCAACACTCAAATTAAATGTTTTTAAAGCCTGTGCTAATTTATAACCTCCCCTTGACACATATGGACAATTATTACCTTTAACACTAATTTTTTTATTAACATCGACCTTTTCACCGGGTTTAATAACCTTTTCTTGTTCGACAAATACTAACCCGGCCATAATACTTCTTTTTGCTTTTTCACGGGTTTCAAAAAGCCCTTTTTCAACCAATAAAACATCAATTCTTTCTTTAACCATTATTTATCATCTCGAATCGTTTTTATTAGTGCTAATAATGATGCTTCATCAAGTCCTAAATCATGATATATCAGCTTACTATCACCTTCTGGTACGAAAGTATCAGGAATTGCCATACTATATACATTTTCAGTAGAATAGCGTTTACTTTGAGCATATTCTAAGATCGCACTATTTAAGCCACTAATTTTTGCTACTTCTTCAAAAACAATAATTGGCATCTTTGTTTTTAGAAGTGTGTCTAGTAAATCCTCATCAATTGGTTTAATGAAACGCGCATTAATTATTGTTGCGTCTAAATTATTGCGGATGCAAATTTCATCTAGATAAGCAATTCCTGGACCATATGAAATAAAGATAAAATCATTGCCAGATTTTACTTGTGACCAAGAACCGATGCTAATTTGTTGAAATTGATGATTTTCTAACCCTGAGATATTAGCTTGTCCACGTGGATAACGGATAAACACTAATTTATTACTATTAAAAGCAGTATATAATAAATCATAAGCTTCTAAAGCGTCTTTTGGCATCATAATAATCGTATTAGGGATATGTCTTAAAAAAGCAATATCGTAAATCCCTTGATGTGTTTCCCCATCACCATTTACTAATCCTGCCCTATCAACGCCAATAACAACAGGTAATTTTTGCCTTGCTAAATCATGACTAACTTGGTCATATGCTCTTTGTAAAAAGGTGGAATAAATAGCGACAAAGGGTTTCATATTACTTTTAGCTAACCCACCAGCAAAAGTAATTGCATGTTCTTCAGCGATTCCGACATCAATTAAGCGCTCAGGAAAAAGTTTCTCAAAATTTTGAAGACCGGAACCATTTTTCATCGCAGGCGTAATAGCGACAATTTTATCATCTTGCTTTGCAAGTTCAATTACTCCATCACTAATTATATTACTCCATTGTTTAAGCTTATTGTTCACTTGTTTTAAAGGTTTTCCAGTATCAATATCAAAAGGAGATACTCCATGCCACATTCCTTCTAAGTCTTCCTCTGCATACTTATATCCTTTACCCTTTTTTGTAATTACATGGATTAACACTGGCTTGTCAATCGTTTTAACTTTATTGAATGTCGTTATTAGCGTTGGTAAATCATGACCATCTAATGGGCCATAATATTCAAATCCCATTTCTTCAAAAATGTTATTTTGTAGAAAGAATGATTTTATACTATCTCTTACTCTTTTCGCAAAGCGAAATATGTGGCGTTCCTTTTTTATGACATTTAAATAAATTCTTTTTACTCTGATATATTTTCGGCTTAATCTCATCTTATTAAGCATATTTGTAATTGCCCCGACATTTTGTGAAATCGACATT
The DNA here is from genome assembly GCA_937919135.1 of uncultured Haloplasmataceae bacterium. Lineage (GTDB taxonomy): Bacteria > Bacillota_I > Bacilli_A > Haloplasmatales > Haloplasmataceae > CALFRW01. The sequence goes on along the minus strand of CALFRW010000146.1, from coordinate 18,962 downwards.
TCATTATCATTTAAAACAACAATAATTTTTTTATTAGTTTGTCCTAAGTGATTTAAAGCTTCGTATGCCATACCTCCGGTTAACGAGCCATCACCGATCACAGCTATAACATGATAGTTATCATGTAAAAAATCTCTCGCATAAACAAATCCACTTGCAGCAGATATTGATGTCGAACTATGCCCAGTTTCCCAAACATCATGTTCACTTTCACTTGCTTTGGGGAAACCACTTAAACCGTTATATTTCCGTAGTGTCGGAAATTTTTTCGCTCTCCCAGTTAAGATTTTATGCGTATATGATTGATGTCCAACATCAAAAATTATTTTATCCTTGGGACTATTAAATGCCTTATGAAGTGCTACTGTTAATTCAACAACTCCTAAATTAGGTCCTAAATGTCCTCCCGTTTGTGACACTGTTTCAATCAAAAATTCTCTAATATCAGTACACAGTTTTTCTAGTTCGTCAATTGTTAAAGCTTTTAAAAACTTTGGGTTTTCAATCTTATTAATACTCATACTACCATCACATCTTCCTAAGCATAAATTATTTATCGCGCTTAATAATTAAATTAAAAATTGCTTCGACTAATTCAGAATGCAAATTTAACCGCCTCAAGATGTTAAGCGCTTGTTCAAAGTGAAAAATTAATTCTTGTTTAGCCTTATTAATACCAAGAAACGAAACATAAGTAACCTTATTATTTTTATTATCACTATTAGTTGATTTACCAGTGATACTTTTATTTCCGATAACATCTAAGATGTCATCTTGAATTTGAAAAGCTATACCAATATGGAAACTAATTTGCTCTAACTGTAAAATTATTTCGTTGTCTTGATTACAAATAATTGCCGGAGCAACAAGCGAAAATTCGATTAACTTTCCCGTTTTATAAAGATTAATCTTTTTTAAAGTTTCAATATTTAAAGCCTGATTATCATTTTCAATATCTAATTGTTGCCCACCAATCATACCATTTGCACCAGTACAATTTGCTAATTTATCGATTAAAGCAAGTTTTGTTAAAGGAGTTAATTTATCATCCTGAATAATTAGTTGAAAACTATTTACCAGTAAACTATCTCCAGCTAAAATAGCGGTAGCTTCACCATATATCTTATGATTTGTTAACTTACCTCTTCGATAATCATCATTATCCATGGCTGGTAAATCATCATGAATTAGTGATGATGTGTGAATAAGTTCCAAGCTAGCTGCGGTGTTTATCGCTTTATTTATGTCTTCATTAAAAGCTTGTACCATGGCTAGTAATAGAAGTGGTCTAATCCTTTTACCGCCAGCAGTATATGAATATAATATAGATGCTTTTAATGTATTAGCTAAATTTAATTGATTTATAAAATCAATGCAAACTTGATCAATTTTTGCACGACAATGATTACTAAAAGCAGATAATTCCATCTTACTCACCTAAATTCTCTTCATTTATTTTGACAATTATTTTTTCAGCAGCTTTTAGTTTTTGAAAACAAAAACCGTATAATTCTAATCCTCTTTGGTAAAGTTTAATACTTTCATCGAGATTAGTATTACCAGTTTCAAGTTTTTTTACGATATCCTCTAATTCAATCATTGCCTTTTCAAAGTTCATTTCTTTCATAGGTTTTCTCCTCTTTATTTTTCACTTCGCTAGTAATCATTCCATCCTTAAAATTAATTTTAATTAGATCGTTAATTTCAAGTTCAGTAATACTTGAAATTAATTTATTTTCTTTTTTAATAATCGTATATCCTTTGTCTAATAAAGATAAAGGGTTGACAAAGTTCAATTTATTAACTAACTGTTCAAAATTATTAAATAAATGACGATATTTTTTTTCAAAGACAAAGTTTAATTTATGATAATTGGTAAATAGTCTTTGTTTGTTCTTATCGATAATCGTTAAGGGGTTATTTTTTTCTAAAATAGCAAAATGTTTATCAAGGACTAAATAGTTTTGTTCATAAATCCGGTAAGGATTAATAAAAACATAACTATTCTTAAGCTTATTTAATAATTGGTAATTAATTTTCAAAATATTACTCATAAATTGAGCTAAACGATACTTAATTTGATTTAAATTATGCAAAATATCATTTTTATTAGGTACAGCTAACTCACCTGCAGCTGTAGGAGTAGCGGCTCTTAAATCACTTACATAATCGCTAATCGTATAATCGGTTTCATGACCAACTGCAGAAATAATCGGAATTTTTGCTTCATAAATTGCATATGCTACTTCACCCTCGTTAAAACTCCATAAGTCTTCAATCGAGCCACCACCACGACCTAAAATTATTAAGTCAAGTTCCGGATAATTATTAGCTTTCGTAATTGCTTTGACAATTTCACTTTTAGCATTTTCTCCTTGAACTGAAGTTGGAAAGACAATAATTTCGCATAAAGGGAAACGTCTTTCAATTGTCGTAATAATATCCTTAATCGCCGCTCCAGTTGTTGAAGTTACGACACCAATTTTTTCGGGATATTTAGGTAGTGGTAATTTATGTTGCTCTGAAAACAAGCCTGCTTTGGATAGTTGTTCTTTTAGTTTTTCAAACCTTAAATATAGTTCACCTAAGCCATCAATAATAATTTTAGTGACGAATATCTGATATGTGCCACCCTGAATATATAAACCTACATAACCTTCAACTATGACGTTCATCCCATTTTCACAAGCAATTTTTAGCTCCCTTGCATGTTTATGAAACATAACAGCACTAATTTGCGAAGATTCATCTTTTAGCGTAAAATAAACATGGCCACTACTATGTTGCTTATAATTTGAAATTTCGCCTTTTAAAAGAACATTAACTAAATTTTCATCATGATCAAAACAATATTTTAAATATTTATTTAAAGCTGTGACAGTTAATGGTTTTAAATTCATATACTTACCACTTTCTTTACATTATTGCCATTTTAATTTTATCAAGCAAGCGATTATTGAAAGCAGTAGCTTTATGATCACCTAAATCACTATACTTTTTAGTCAATTCGATTGCTTCATTGATAACTATCGCATAAGGAATATCTTGATTATATAATAACTCATAGGTCGCAAAGCGGATTATAGCAAGATCAAGATAAGATAAGCGATCAATTTTATAATTCTCTAGCTTACTTATAATTAATTCATCAATTTGTTCCTTATTATCAACAACACCATTTATACTATTTAAAATGTAATCTGTAGCTGGTTGTGATACCTTTTTTTGTTCTAAAACATAATGTGCGATATCATAAATGTCATTATCTGTAAACTCCAAACTGTATAAAGATAATACAATTATTTCACGTTCTATTTTTCGATTCATTTAATCACCTAATACTAAAATATTATCATTATTATATCATGTATTATTTCAGGTATAAAGAAAATTTATTATTTTAGTTTTATTCTTTGTACCTTTTCAGCTTATATTAATATCTTAATAAAAAATTAAAAACCACTATAATAGTGGTTTAAAAATTAATGTTTACTACATGAACATATACTCGTGATACTTCTAGATATGTCATATTGTAAACTGCCTGTTTAACATTTTCTTGAACTTTTTTACCAACCTTATGAATTGATTCACCATATTTTACATCTACATATAAGTCAATTACGATTCCATTTTTTACAATTTCAGCATTAACTCCACTTCGATGATTTCTATTAAAAGCATCAGTAACAACTTTAGTAATTTTGTCGTGCATTGATGCAACACCTTCAACCTCAAGTGCTGATTTACTAGCAATTACTTCTAATACTTTTAGGTTAACATTAATATCTCCTAATTTAGGTTGATTGTTTATGTCTAATTGAATATATTTTACTTCCATTAGTATCCCTCCTGCATTTCAATATTATTATATATCATCATGTGGAGTTAATGCAAGTTTCTCTGTAATATTTGTTTAATTTACATTAGTTATTGAATAAGAAACTATTACTTCAACATTATTGCCAAATTCAGTTTTTGTCATTAATATAATATCATTTACCTCTTCAATGCTTAAAGTATCGATATATACTGATACACTTATTACATTATCAGCTGCTTCGACAAAAACATCACTATATCCCATTGTATTTATCAATTTTGTTTCTAATAATGCTTCATTCTGCGATAATAAATGAATTTGTTGAATTGTTTCAATGACATTATTTTTTTGTTCAATATCAACATCAGCTTGAGCTAAAACTCCTTGTAGTGATACAATCATATCATGTCTTTTATCACTTAATTCAGCACGTAATTGTTCAAACTCCTCAGATTTAACTACTTGTTGCCCCTTATCTTTAGTTGTATTAGTGTTTTTATCAGAATTATTAGGTAGAGCAAAATAATAAATTGACAACATCACGATCATCACAATCATGAAAATGGTAACTTTACCTTGTGGCTTCATAAAATATTAACCTCCTCAAAATATCTCTATTTAAAAATATGATTTTTTTATTTAAAATAACACTAATATTTACATCTTTACTAAAAAAACACTTGAATAATCTATTAGTGCTATTTTTCTTTTGACTATTACTAATATATATAACTTTTGAGGAGAAAAAATAACTAATTTTTCGCTTATTTTTATTTAAAAAAAGGTCTAAGCACTTAAACTTAGACCAATCAAACTATTTTGCTCGTGAAACATATTTACCATCTAATGTAGATACTATCACATTCTCACCATTTTCGACAAATAAAGGCACTTGAATAACTAAACCAGTTTGTAGTGTCGCATTTTTACTTGCATTTTGAGCTGTATCTCCTTTAACTGCTGGTTCACATTCGACAATATTTAATACGACTTTATCAGGTAACTCTATCCCAATAACTTCACTTTCATACATTACGATTTTTACTTCAAGACCTTCAAATAAAAAGTTTTTCTCATTTTCTAATTTATCAACGGGAATTTCAATTTGTTCATAGGTACTATTATTCATAAAGACATAAAAAGTACCACTATCATATAAATACTGCATTGAAACTTTTTCGATATGTGCAGGCTCAAATTTTTCAGATGAATTAACTGTTAAATCAATAACATTACCGATCCGTAAATTACGAAGTTTTAACCTTACAAAAGCAGCACTACGAGCAGATTTGACATGTTGATATTCTAATACAGAATAAATATTATTTTCATGTAATATAGTCATCCCTGTTCTTAAATCACTACATGATATCATTATATTACCTCCATAGATTTTCTAACATTCCTATTATATAAGAAATTTGTCTATTTGTCTATCTTTTATTTTTTAAGGCCGACTCAAGATACTGAACAGCTTTAATATAACCGTTAAGGCCTTCACCGATTATCGAATAATCACAAACGTCGCTAATAACATTTACTTTACGGTATGTTTCGCGGTGATTAATATCTGAAATATGTACCTCAACGATTAGGCATTTTAAAATAGCTAAGGCATCGTGAATCGCATATGAATAGTGGGTATATGCCCCAGGGTTAATTATTAAACCATCAAATTCCTTAAAATAAGTATCATGAATACTATTAATAATCTCACCTTCACTATTGTTAACAAAAAACTCGGTTTTAATTTTATTTTCTTCACAATAAGTTTTAATCATGGATACTAATTCATCATAGGATTTATTACCATATATATTTGTATCTCTCATGCCTAACATATTAAGGTTTGCACCATTGATAATTTTAATTTTCATTTTAACCTCCAATATTAGTATTTAAATTCAACTTATTTTAATTTTACCCTAAATTGTGATATAATTCTATATGGAGGCGAATGAAAATGCAAACGATATATTGGATATTAATTATCCTTGTGGCCTTTATCGGCTTTATTATATTGTTATCTTTTTTTCAAGCAAAAAAGGCAAGTGTTAAATTAAATGAAGAAGAATTTAAAAATTCAATGCGTAAAGGGCAATTAGTTGATGTACGTCCAAAACAAGAATTTCAATCAGGACATATTAATGGGGCTCGAAACATTAATATGCAAATGATTATGCGGAGTTTTCATCAACTAAGAAAGGATCAACCAATTTACTTGTATTGTAATACAGGAAGAAAGAGTAGTAAAGCAGCAATATTTTTACGAACTAAGGGATATTATGAGCTATATGAATTAGATAAAGGCTTAAAGAACTGGAATGGACCACTAAAGTAATAAAAGGCACAATTTCATTTACGAAATCATGCCTTTTTTTTATTCTGGTAAGGTAACGACAGTTGTATTAAAATCAAAATATTCAACTTTTAAACTATTAACAAAACCATCAATAATTACTTGTAAATATAAGGTAAAATTTTCATCATCAACTTCTATTTCTACACCAACAATATTTAAATCGGGAAATAGTACATCGATATATTCTGGTTTTAATTCATACTTTCCATTTCTTACAATAAAATATTCATCATTCAGCCCAGAGCTAGCAATCTCTTTATAGCTATTTTTGTTAACAGTTTTTCTTCTTCATATGTAGTCTTAACCCAATTACCTTTTACTTTAGTATATTTGTTAACAGTGCTTTTTTCCTTAAAAAGGTAGTATTCTTCTCCCCCATCTAATGTTGCATAATGGTACTCTTTATCACCATCAAATTTGGTTATTGCGACAACTTCATTATCGTAAGAAAATCTCATTGTAAAATTAATCTTAATCGTTTGTTCTGTACTCTCTTTATTACACCCATTAATTAGTATTATTAACAGCAAAAAAATCATAATTCTTAAGTATTTTTTCATATAAACCTCCTACCAAAATTATTCTACTACTTTGGTAACTTAATCGTTGTTTTATTAATATCAGTAATTTCAAGTGTAACTTTTATCACAAAACCCTCAAGAGACATTTCATAGTAAATAATAAAATCATCATCATCAATTTCGATTTCTAATGATTTAACCATCTCAGCTTCTTCAGCAAATATCTCTTCATAGTATTCCTCTTGTAATATGTACTTATCATCTTCTTTTTTAAACCATTTAGCATCAAAATCTTTAGGATCTACCTCATCTACCTCAATAGGTAAATCTAAATCAGCTTCTGAATATTCGGTTTTTTCCCATGTGCTTCCGACCTTAGTGTAAATATAAGTAGTTTCATTTTCTTTAGATAGATAAAATTCTAACCCTGTCATATAAAAATACTCTTTATCACCATCCACTTTTGCTTTCATTTCCATGGTACCAAAAATTGGAATATTTTCCATTGTCAATGTCATTGAATAACTCTCTGCATCTGACATTTTCTTCAGTGTTTTCTCTAATTTATCATTCCCACATCCACTAATAAGCGTAACTAATAATAATAATATTAAACCACTTAGTATTTTCTTCATTTAAATCTCCTTTTTGTTAGTTATTTCTATTATAACTATCGCATCTACGCTTTGTCAATAAATATTTACTTCTTTAATAATTATTTCACAAATCTCTTTAGGAGTTAAATCATCACAGCTAATAGTAATATCACTAACCGCTTGGTAGATACCAACACGTGAATCAAAAATTTCTTTTAATGAGTTAAACATCAGTAATGGTCTTTTAGCAATTTCTTGCTTATCTAAGCGACTTTTGAGTACTTCAATACTTGTTTCTAAGTAAATTATTTTACCTTTATTTTTCATTAAGATAATATTTTCTTCATTTAAGATTATGCCCCCACCAGTTGAGACAACTAACTCCTGGCAATTTTGAAAAACTTCTAAGACTTGTGTTTCTAAACTACGAAAATAATCGATACCATAGAAAATAATTATATCGGCAATCGACATTTTACATTTATTTTCAATTAAATTATCCGTATCAATATAATTATAGCCAATTTCTAAAGCTAATAAATTCCCAATTGTCGTTTTTCCGCTCCCCATCATCCCAACTAAATAAATATTCATTGTAATCTCCTTTATTGAATCTCAATCCAAATATCAGTGTTTGTAACATCATAATAGATAATACCATACTGGTCAATATCATCATAATTAATCCGATAATGAACATTCCAAATTTGTTTATTTACATCATATTGATATCGTAAATAGACAAAGCCATAATCATGATATAATAACTCAGTTTCATTATTTTGAGGTTGTTCAGAGCTAAATTTAATCAATACATGTCTTTTTGCTCTTTCTTCTAAAATAAATATCTGATAATATTTGTCCTTATCATTATAATACTTAGTGATATTTAAGTTATTTATAATCATAAATATGAGGATATTTAAAATAACTAAAATGAATAATAACGTATATAATAAAACAAATCCTTGTTTATGTTTACTCATAAATAATTATTTGCGTTCTATATTGCTTTTCGTTAAGTTCGACAAAGGTTATATATAAGATATAGCCAATTTTATTAAAGTGAATTGCTTTAATATTATCAACTAGCAAGTAAACCTTATTATCCATTTGATATACAAGATATTGATTATAACGATAGTAATAGTATTCAAATTCACGATATTGATAAAGGAGAAAATCATTTCCAACATTATAATAAGTTACTTCCTTAAAATGATTTTCAATCCGTAAAACGATACTCTCATAGGCCAAAATTCGTTCTTTAACCACAAATTCCTGTTCTTTATCAATATTATATATTATTTGTTGAGTTAATACAAATAAATTTATGACGAGGAATAAACTTAACAAAAATTCAATATAACTAAAGCCAGACTTTTTCACAAATGGTACGTTTTTCATTATTTATATCCTGCCAAGTAAGACAAATATTTTTGTCAATAACCTCAATATTATATGAATCACTAATTAATAATTCTTTACCACTTTCAAATAATAAGACATTTAAAACTAACATTTGCTTCATTTCATATGTTAGTTTTAAATTTTCCTTATTTATCTTAAAGCTTTTAATTGAAATTAAAAAGGAAGAGATTAGCATACAGATAATCATTAAACAAACTATTAACTCATAAAAAAAATAACCATTTTTCTTATATTTCATAAATCAACCCACTTATCTTAGTAATTCTAAATTTAGATACTTGATTTTCACAGGTAATCGTCAAATAATTAGTATCTATAACATAACCATGAGTAATATAAATCCGGATATCATTTATATGTAAGTTATTGCTATAATGGTATTTACGAATCGCCTTTAACGAGCCATCATAAATTAAATATTGATTCCGGTCTGAAAGTAAATAAATATTTATTAAGGAAGAATGAGTGATAGAGTAAGAGATACCGTATTGAATATCACTATTGATTAATTCTACAAAATACTTTATTTCCGATTTACAACTACTCCTTCTCACACTAGGAATTATCAACAAAAAGGAAGAGACAATTAACATCATTAACATCGCCTCAAGTAAATAAAAACCTTTATGGTTCATTGATACTAGCTACATTATCCTGGTAATCAATTTCACTACCGTTAGGACATGTGGTACTGCGAAGATAATTATTATCCACTAACTCACCAAGATTTTCTGGATAATGACCGTTTTCTAAATAATAGCTCTGAATTTGTGAGTTTACTAATTCTATATAAGCTTTGCATGTCTTATCATCTATATTACTCTTAGTATTATTGACATTAGGAATTATTAAAAACATCAATCCTGAAATCATTACTAATACAAGTAACACTTCAGCTAAAGTGAATGCTCTTTTGTTCATAGTGACCTCCTATAAATTATTTGATAACTGATACATCGGAAGCATTATCAGGTAATAGATCAAAAAAATATTTGCTGTTATCAAAAAAAATAAACTAAACTGCAGATAATAAGTTATTTTTTTTATTTTATCAAATAACAATGCTTCAGAAAATTCACGATAATCATTTAATGAAGTAATTAAGTCATTGGTTTTTATTCCTTTTGTTAAATATTTAATAAATAATAGATTAAATGGTGATATTATACTAACTTTATATTCAGTTAATATGATCTTTTCTAGTTCAAATAAACGGTAAATTTTAGTGTTTAAAATGGATTTTAATAAATTTAAACCTTCCGCTAAACTAATCCCACATGTTAGTAGTAATTCTAAATAGTTATTTAATATTAATGAACGATAATCTTTCACAATCGGGATAATATTGGCATATTCCTTGTGTAAGAAGAAAAATAAAACAATTAAACTACAGAAGATTACAACGATTTTTAAGAGATGAAATGAAAGAAATAACAAGAATTTATTAGCTTCGAAAGTATCTCCTAATAGCGCTCTAATTGTCGGATAAAGATTCAATCTTATCGTTTCAAAACACAATAAGGCAATAATCAGTAAAAGTAAAGGATAGAGCAGGTATTTCTGGAATAAACGCTTAAGTTTAGCTAAGAAAGTGAAGCGATTATTAATAATTGTTAAAACACCATTTAATTGATTACAGCGTTCACCTAAATTTAGAGATTCAGAGACAAAACGCTTAAATTTAAGCTCCTCAATTGCTCTAGTAAAAGACCTACCACTATCTAAAAATGTTTTTATTTTATTTACTAATTTAGCATGCATAAAATCTAAAACGTTCAACGCTTCCCCTAATGAATATCCTTTGGATAAAAGGCGATTTAGATTTTTAATAAATAAATGTTGTGTTTCAAATTTCATTCAATCACCCGACTTATATTTGTTATGATAGCTTTAATCTGTTTATCAGTTAAATATTCTAAAGTAATTTTTTTACTCTTTTCTATTTGAACCAAACGTTGATTAGTGACTAAGAGTAAAGTTTGCTCAATTTCAAATGGTGAGATTCCCAGTTCGATTAAACGATAAATAGCTTTTATGGGACTTGTTGCATGCATCGTAGTAATAACCCTATGCCCTGTTAAACTAGCTCTAATTGCACATCTAGCAGTGTATTTATCTCGAATTTCGCCAATAAAGATGACATCAGGATCGTGACGAAGAATTTCTTTTACTCCAGTTTCATAATTTACGCCTGCTTGTTCATTTACTTGTAATTGAACAAAACCAGTTTCAAAATACTCTATCGGATCCTCAATTGATACAATCGCTAAATTTTCATTCTTTAATTGTTGTAGTAGACAATATGATAATGTCGTTTTACCAGAACAGGTAGGACCAGTAATTAGTACTAAACCTATTTCTGATTCTAATAATGAAAAAAGCTTTTCTTTTTCTTTATTAAGTAATAAATCACTGACTTTCTTCGTAAAATGATAATGATTAATCCGGAGCACAATACTGTTACTATCATAAGAGGGAAGTGTTGAGACGCGAAAATGTAAATTTCTTTTTTCAATAATTAGACTTAAGGTATTAGATTGAGGACTTTTAGAAAGGTTTAAATTCATATTGCTTTTATATTTTATAAACAAAACAAGTTGTCCATAAAATGATTTCGTTATTTCTTCATAAGTAACTAAATTATTATCAATCCTTAATTTTACTAAACACTTTGTTTCATCATTAATAAAATGGATATCAGTTGCATTAACTTGAATTGCGTAAATTATTAATTCTACTAAATATTTATTGTAATCAATTATTATCCCTCCTTTCTTGTCCTCATACTTATATACGCTAAAACAATTATTTTTTCTAACAAAAAAAGTCTTTAGTTTATAAAGACTTATCTTAAATAGGGATTATTTTTTTTCTCATAGCCAATTGTCGTACTTAGACCATGTCCTGGATATACAACAGTATCATCAGGTAGAGAGAATAATTTATTTTTAACATTTGTAATAAGTTGTTTTTCATCACCCTTATAAAAATCACTTCTACCGATACTTAGTTTAAAAAGTGAGTCGCCAGAAAAAACTATTTTATCTTCTTTAAAATATATCGCAATCCCATCGGGGCTGTGGCCAGGGATATGAAAGATATTTACGTTAAACGAAGCGATATTCTTCGTTTCTTCATTAATTGTAGTTACTAAAATATCAGTATCTAATCGCAGTTGTCTTGCGCGAAGAATCCCAGCGGATTCATTTTTTTCAGAGTCATACAACATTTCAACTCCTTTTGGGTGGACATATAGCGGTAAATCATACATTTTATTTATTTCATTACAGCCTAAGAAATGGTCAAAATGAGTATGAGTTAAAATTACACCAACAACATTAAGAGCTTCTTCCTCGATAATTCGACTTATTTGTTTTACATTACTGCCAGGATCAATGATTAAACATTTATCATCTTTTATGACAAAATAAGTATTTACTTGGATTAAATTATTAGAAGAAACTATTACTCTCATAATGTGCCCTCATTTTTTACTAAATATGCAGCTCCATAAATTCCAGCATCATTACCTAATTCTGCAAGTTTAAATGCTGTATCTTTAATACCTAAAAAAGCATACTTCTTAAAATATTTCTTGACTGTATTAATTATAATATCACCAGCATTTGCTACTCCACCACCAAAAATAAATACTTCTGGGTTAGTTACAACACCTATTGTGGCACAAACAAAGCCAATGTTTTTTCCAAAAACCTCAACAACTTTTGCTGCTAGTTGATCTTCTTGCTTCGCAGCATCAAAAATCATTTTCGCAGTTAAATCACTTTTTTCACGTAAGTTAGAAGGAATAGTTGTTTCGTTAATAAATTTATTGGCAATATTAACAACACCTGTTGCACTAGCAACAGTCTCTAAACAACCATATTTTCCACAATTACATTTAAAATCAAGATTTAAAGTCGGTGCATGCCCTATTTCTCCTGCAGCTCCTACTACTCCATCGATGACATGGTTATTAACAATAATCGCTCCACCCACACCTGTCCCTAATGTTATAAAAACTAAATTCTGATATCCAGTTCCGCCACCTTTCCATAGTTCTCCTAATCCTGCAATATTTGCATCATTACTTACTTCGATTTTAATATGGATGAGGTTAGTTAATTGCTCTTTAACATTTACATTTTCCCACCCAAGGTTGACACATTTATTTGCAATACCGTTAGTGACAGGACCTGGAACACCGATTCCAATCCCTTTTATGTTACTTTTAGTTAATTGATTTTTTACTAAATGATTATTAATATTTACCGCTATATCACTTAGAATATTAGCACCATTACTGCTTAAATCTGTTTTAATTGCAAATTTTTCAATTAGTTCTCCATCGATAGTGAAAAACCCAAATTTAGTAGTTGTTCCCCCTAAATCTATTCCATATAGATACTGTTCCATTTCGTTCCTCCTAATGGCTAATTTTCTTTATAATTATATCATGTATCATAAAATAGTCAAAGATAACAAAAAAACTCACATAACAATAGTGAGTTTTAACTTAAGAACGTTTATTTCTTTTCACGGTGTAATGTTTGTTTATTACATCTAGAGCAGTATTTTTTTAATTCTAAACGTTCTGAATTATTACGTTTATTCTTTGTACTAATATAATTATGTTCCTTACATTCCGTACATATTAAAGTTAAATTCACACGCATTAATAACTAACCTCCATTCGCATCCGTTTAATCTAAATTTCCTATTGCAACTATTATATTATATCATTTTTTTTATTATTTTCAACACTTTTTTTTCTAATACAGCAATGCTTTTTCATAGTTAGCTTCAATTTCATCCCAATTTATCACATTGAATATTTTTGCGACATATTCCGGACGGCGATTTTGGTAATTTAAATAATAAGCGTGTTCCCAAACGTCAATTACGATTAAAGGAATTTTGTTAATACTATATGGGGAGTCTTGATTTTTAGTTGTGATTATATCTAATTGTTTAGTGTTTTTATCAACAACCAACCAGCCATATCCTGAACCAAAAACACTAACAGCTGCTGCTTCAAGTTCTCTTTTACAGTTTTCATATGTTTCAAAACGCTGTTTTATCGCTTCGACTAACTTACCATCTGGTTTCCCGCCACCATTTGGTGATAGAATTAACCAATATAAATTATGATTAGCATACCCTCCCCCTTGATTAATAACCTGTTGTCTTATCTTTTCAGGTACATTATCAATATCAGTTAATACTTGTGTGATTTTTTTATCAAGAAATACTTCTGGATAATCCTTTGCGATGTTATTTAAATTATGCAAATATGATTGATGATGTTTAGTATAATGGATCTCAACCGTTTTAGCATCAATATATGGCTCTAAGGCGTCATATGCATACGGTAACTTTGGTAATTCATAAATCATTTATAAACCTCCTATTGTTAATTAATTGCTTACAACTAAAAATGTGATATAATAATTTTGGATATTTAATCTACATTAGTTATTATATGCAGATGATAATAATTAATATGAAAGGAGCAATAAATTAATGTATAAAAGAACGGATACAAGACCAGTTCGTGTAGGTAATATCACTATTGGTGGTCAAAATACTGTCGTTATCCAAAGTATGACTAATACTAAAACCAAAGACATAAAAAGCACAGTTAAACAAATAAACGCTCTTGAAAAAGCTGGATGCCAAATCGTAAGACTTGCTGTATTTGATGAAGCAGATGCAAATGCGATTAAAAATATTAAAACACAAGTTAATGTGCCTCTAGTAGCTGATATCCACTTTAATTACAAATATGCACTTTTAGCAATTCAAAATGGAATTGACAAAGTTCGAATAAATCCTGGTAATATTGGCAGTGAAGCTAGGATAAAAGAAGTTGTAAACGCCTGTAAATTAAGCGGCATACCAATTAGAATTGGAGTTAACAGTGGCTCGATTGAAAAACATATCTTGGAAAAATATGGCCACCCAACTCCCGAAGCAATGATTGCTAGCGCTAAATACCATGTAGAATTATTAGAGAAATTTGCTTTTGAAGATATTGTCATATCCTTAAAATCATCAGATACACAGATGGCAATCAAAGCCTATCAATTAGCAAGTGAAGTATTCCCTTACCCACTTCATTTAGGAATAACTGAAGCGGGAACTAAATTTACTGGCACGATTAAAAGTGCTATCGGTTTAGGAATAATGTTAAATGAAGGTATTGGTGACACAATCAGAGTGTCGTTATCCGATGATCCAATTGAAGAAATTAAAGTCTGTAAAGAAATACTTAAAAACTTTAATTTAATTCAAAATGTTCCCACGCTTATTTCTTGTCCGACATGCGGAAGACTTCAATTTGATTTAATTCCCGTTGCCAAGGAAATCGAGGAATTTCTCCAAAATATTCACTCTAATATTAAGGTTGCTGTAATGGGATGTGCTGTTAATGGACCAGGAGAAGCAAAAGAAGCTGATATTGCGATTGCTGGCGGTAAAGGTGTAGGGATGCTAATTAAAAAAGGTGAAATTATCAAAAGAGTTCATCAAGATGATATGGTTCCTGTCCTAAAAGCTGAGATTTTAAAGATGACAAACGAAAAGAGATAACGACTGTTATCTCTTTATTTGTGATTATCATGATAAAAAATATAATAATCAATATCAACCTTATAATCTAGAACTCCCTCACCATCAGGATAGCTAGAGGTTATATGTGTTAGATGAAAATCACCGATATATATACACCTCACACTTGATTGTAAGATATTAAAATAATTATCGAGGTCTTTTGCGGCAATATTAAATGAAATAGAGATTTTCTTACTTTGAAGCTTAGATCTATTTATATTACGTGACCAATCAATGTTTGAAGGCATTTCATCAATAATTGAGATTGGCGATAATAATTTTGCTTCAGCTCTTTTTAATGGTGTAATAACATAATTGAGAAGGACATCCTGACTATCATAGCCATTTGGGATAAAAGATAAATAACGATTATCTTCAAACATGAATTCATTATAATCTTTTATCTTGTTTTCAATAATTTTTATGTCTTGTTCTAATTCAATCTTTTTCTGTTCTTGAGCACTAATATCTTTCTTAACCGAATTAGTAATAAACAACTTATTGTTATAATAAGTTATCACACTTAAACCAGCGATAAGTACTAACCAAATAATAGCTCTTAATAAATTTCGCTTATTCATCTATATCCCTCCACCTTTGGAATCGTTAGATGATCTTGATTAATTGTAATAGTGAAAGTACATTTATATCTTGTATAACTCTTCCCTGCTTCTTCATCAAGCACAACTTCTGGGGTAATAATACTATTTTCAACTTTAACAATATATTGAATAGTAATTAAATTATTCTGGTAACTGGTTAAATCTTTCATCGAATCAAATTTCATTGAAACTTTAAATTGCGATTTTACTTCATTATAATCGATATATTGAACTGTACTATTTACAGGTTTAAGATTCATATTATAATCAGGGTTAAGTTGTTCTGCTTGTGTTAAATTATCATGAACATCAAGATAAGTAACAGTATCATCTAAAAATAAGCGCGTAATTTGCTTAAAATCAAGTGAACTTGTTTTAATATCTTTAATTGTGCTATCTTGATAATTAAAGATATCATGGAAAAAAGCATCATACTTATCTTTATTTGTTTGTAAGTCTTTTTCTTTAAGCGAGTTTTCAAAACGTAAGTCATTAAGAAGATTATTGTAGCGATTATATGGAATATAGACGACAACAATATTAATAATTAAAAAGAGTAATACAATAATTGAAGATACTAAACGGAGAATATAATCTCGTTTGGCTTTTTCAGGTAATAAATTTACTCTTAATTCGTTCATACCTCTTTTTTTTCGTCCCATAATTACACCACCTTATAAACTCATAGCGATCGGTAAATAATATTTTGTTAAGTCAGTTTTTATTGAAACCTTAAGCGGAATATCTTTAATAATTTCAACTTCAATATCCATTTTTTCATTAATTAACTCTTGAAGATTTTTAGTAAAAAGAATATCTGTATAAATAACAATTTTTTGTACCTTTTCCGTATTTTTAGAAAATTGATACTGAAAGAAATGACAAATTCTTTCTAAAACATCTAAAATTTGTTCAATATAAAACTCCTCATCATAGTTTTCAATTTCAAAAGTATCCCTTAAAGATAGAATGGGAATTTCGTTATCAAATACCGTTAAAATATGTGTATTTTCACGTATTTGCGTAAACATTGTAAACCGTTGATCATTATTAACTAATTTTTTCGAGAATAAATATAATCTTCGCGTTAATAGTGGTGAAATATAAGAATCAATCACATTTTTTCGATGTCTTTGTATAACGCGTAAGTATGCTTCCATAATTTCTTTTGATGTCGTAAAAATAATCACATCTTTATCGTCATCATCGCTACTTTCAAAACCATAATCACAAACATCAATAATTGGGTCTTTATATGGTAAGGACTGCATTGATTCTTCTAATTCAAGACGTAAGTATTTTCTTAAATCTTCACCTTCTAAATATTTTGGTACCCGCATTTTCTTAATAACTAAGTTTTGATCTGGAACCATGATTTTAACAAAGCTACAATTAAGCCGGTATTTTCTAAAGATTGTTCCTAAAATCTTAATTAATAAGTTTTCATCCATAATTTTACCCGAAATAATTATCCCACTCTTAAGTTTTACTTCACCAAACTTCTTTACATTTAAGTTTCTTTCGTTAATAAGAGCAAACTTTATTGAATTATCAGTAAACATTAAGTTAATAACATTTTTACTAAATAACATTTAATCACCTACTAATATAAAAATAAACTAAAATACCAAGTAATTATTTCATAACCATAAAAATAAGCTAATAAACTTCCTAAAGCAATAAAAGGTCCAAAAGGAATGGGATTTGTCTTTTTAATAACTTTTAAACTAATTAAAAGCACTCCAAAAACGGTACCTAATATCGAAGCAAAAAGAAGTGATAAGGCGGTCATTTTCAAACCTAAGATTAAACCTATTATACCATATAATTTAATATCACCGCCACCCATTACTTCTTGTTTATAAACTTTTTTCCCAATTATAGCGATTATATATAATAAACCAAAGCCAAATAACCCCCCGATTAGACTTTCTAAGTAATAATGATCATTAAATGTCGAAAATTGAGGAGGTAAAGGAATAAATATTCGCAGCAATAAAAAAATAACCAAAAAGAATAATATTATCTTATCTTCAATTACTAGATATTCAAGATCTGAAACGCTTATAATAATTAATAAACTTACAAATAATAAAGCAATTATTAATTCCCATGAAAAACCAAAGTGATAATAACTAAAGCAAAATAATAAAGCAGTTAATAATTCAAAAATAAAATATTTAATTGATATTACTGCTTTACAATTTCGGCACTTAGCTCTTAGAAAAAGATAACTAAAAAGCGGTAGCATTTCTAACCAACTAAGCTGATGATTACACTTTGGACAATAACTTCCTGGTTTTATAATACTTTCTCCTTTAGTTATTCTTAAGCCTACTACATTATAAAAAGAACCTAAACTAGCTCCTAAAACAAACACATATATATAAATTAATATTTCCATAAAATCACCTACTGAAAAACCAAGACCAAATGGTCTTGGTTTTATTTTTGTTACTCAGTATCAGTTGAATAAAAATTATCTTTTAAGCCATCTCTATCTAATGGTGTTGAGATTACTTCATTTTCTTCTAAGCTAATAGTATAACTATCATTTTTAAAATAAATTTTTGTGATAATTAAATCTCCTTTTCCATTTATTTTAAAGGTAATAGTTGCCTTATAATCACTTGTAAAACCTGAAAATTCATCTGTAATATTTACACCTGAAAATTCATCTGTAATATCTGCTTCACCTGTAGAGTTTACAACTGTAGGGTCTACATAATATACATATCCTCCATCCCCGGCAGCTTCTATTAGATTTTTATCATCTAATGCAAAAGTTTTGGCGGTATTAATAAATAAATTAGCTTCTTCGACAAATGCTTTTTCACGATTATTATTGATAATCCGATTAACAGTTGGAAAGGCAATCGCGGCAATAATACCTAAAATAACA
This sequence comes from uncultured Haloplasmataceae bacterium, assembly GCA_937919135.1. Classification (GTDB taxonomy): domain Bacteria; phylum Bacillota_I; class Bacilli_A; order Haloplasmatales; family Haloplasmataceae; genus CALFRW01. The sequence goes on along the minus strand of CALFRW010000146.1, from coordinate 113 downwards.
ATTACAGCCAGTAATTCAAAAAGCGTCATCGCTTTTTTGTTCAATAATTTCATTCTCTTCCTCCTTAACATATTTAAATTTTATTTACATCTTTAAAAAATTATAACATTTTA
>CALFRW010000145.1 GCA_937919135.1 uncultured Haloplasmataceae bacterium | reverse complement strand
ACAAAATTCGTCAAAATTAGACATTGTAATATAGTACAATAAGAAGTAGTGATAATTAAGGGGTGATTTTATGCCAAATGTTAGAGTAGGGGAAATATGGACATTTTTAGTACCACTAACAAATGATAATACTAAATATAAGGCACGACCAGTTTTAATTGTAAGTGTTAATGAAGATTTCGTCCATTATGAAAGTATTAATTATGTAGTTATAAGTTCGACATCGGTTGAAGAGAAATTTGATGTCGTTATAAGAGATGAAGTTGCATCTAGAATTGGTTTGCAATCAAAATCAATTATAAAGACCACGAATATATATACTGAAAACAAAACTTCTTTGGGCCAAAAAATTGGGGAGTTACCTAAAGGAATCTTAAATCAATTTAAGAAAAAGTATCAAGCATTTCAAGAATATATTATTAACCAATTAAACTATAAGTGTTAGATTATTAACATCCTTTAGGAAATTCTTCATATCTTAAATAATTCATGATATAATAATATTATAAAGATTCAAGGAGTGAAACTAATGAAAATATTTATTGACACAGCTAATATTGATGAAATTAAAAAAGCTAATGAATTAGGAGTTGTAAAAGGTGTTACGACTAATCCATCGCTAATTGCCAAAGAAGGAAGAGACTTAAAAGAAGTCATCGAAGAAATCTGTAGTGTAGTTGATGGTCCGATTAGCTGCGAAGTATTGAGCTTAGATAGTGAAGGAATGATTAAAGAAGGAAGAGAGTTAGCTAAACTTCATAAAAATGTTGTGATTAAAATACCGATGACAGAGGAAGGATTAAAAGCTGTCAAAGTATTAGCTAAAGAAAATATTAAAACCAATGTAACTTTAATATTTTCTAGTTCGCAGGCGTTATTAGCTAGTTTAGCTGGTGCTACCTATGTTTCACCTTTTATCGGTCGTCTAGATGATATTTCAATGAATGGTTATAATATTATTGATGAAATTGTGACGATCTTTGATATTCATGGAATAGAAACAGAGATAATTGCTGCTAGTATTCGACATACAATGCATGTAATCGAAGCCGCCAAATTAGGTGCTCACATCGCGACTGTACCATATAAGATTATTCTTCAAATGACTAAACATCCTTTAACAGATCAAGGGATTGAACGGTTTATGAAAGATTGGCAACAAGCATTTAATAAATAAAAAGAAAACTACCTTTTTTTGAAAGGTAGTTTTTTTTACCTATATAAATTACGTCTATCAATCTTAGGAATACAACCTAGTACAGGAAGACCCAAATATTTCTCAACATCTTTTTCATCCCTAATCGTCCTGTCTAAATATTCTTTTAATAATACAATCCCAATTGCGATTACTACACCTAATATAAAGCCAATAATGGTGTTTAATTGAATATTAGGTCCAACAAGTTTTCCTTCTTTAGCTTGATCAATAATATTTATTTTCGCATCATTAAATACTTCAATGTATTTCATGGTACTTATTTTTGTTACTGATTCAGCAATTTGTTTTGCTACTAGGGGATTATTATAGGTTACAATAATTTGGAGAAATTCAGTTTCATTTTGTGATTTAACTTCAAAGCTATTGCTGATTTCGATTTTAGAAATGATTAGGTTTTTCTCATTGATTAATTCTTTTTCTACTAAAGAAATTACCGAGTCTGATTTAGCCATAATCGTATATCTTTTTGCTAATTCACTACCGTAACGAAAATAATCAGAGTTAGTATTTGCTTGTTCGCTATTTGCTTTAGATATATTAATTAATGTCTGGCTTTCATACTTTTCATTTATTAAGTGTTTACTAATTAAATTTGCACTGATGGTAAAAACAAAAATAATAGTCACGATAAGGATGATGTTTTTCCATAACAATTGGAATAATTCGTTAATATTAATTGTTGTATCAAGCTGTTTATTATCCATTATATCCTCTCCTGGCTAGTTTTATTTGTGTAATATTTACCATAATAACTGCCATAATTACGGATTTTATTAGGTAACTTGGTTAGGACAATCCCTAAAATGTTAACGCCAATATTACTTAATTGACTTATCACCTTTTGTGTCATTTCAATTTTATTTTTACCGCTTTCAATCACAAAAATGGTTCCATCAGCTAATTTCGAAGTAACAACACCGTCAGCTAATATCCCACTTGGTGCACTATCGATAATAATTTCATCAAAATATTCTTTAAATATTTCGATTAATTTACTAAGTCTTTTAGAATTTAAGATTTCAAACGGGCTAACTGTATCAGTGCCTGAAGTAAGGACAAATAATTCATTGATAATATTAGGATGCTTGATTAATTGAATATATTTTGTTATGTCTAGTTTGTCACCATACTTTGTAAAATCAATTAAGATATCTGTAACACCATTATAATTCTTAATTTTAAATAAACGGTGGATCGAAGGATTGCGTAAATCAAGATCCATTAATAAGACCCGCTTGTTTTTATTTGCGGATAGAACTGCTAGATTACAAGCAGTAGTCGTTTTTGCTTCATTTGCATTTGTTGATGTGACATTAAGGACTTTAATATCTCTATCGATCGATGAGTATTCAATATTGGTCCTTATTTGGCGGTACATTTCTGTATGAAGCGAATTAGGCTCATCTAACGAAAATATTCTTTGTTTTCCTTTTCCATGGTCAATTTTTTTCATCATTTTACTCCTATCATATTTTGTCATCTTACTAAATCTATTATAACAAATATCTTGTAAATATTAAATAAATACAGGTTTTATATTTTTTAATTGTTATTATTGAACTAAATAAAAGTCATTTTATGTATGTATTGAACAATAAAAGGGGGAAATTGTTAGTTTTTAGCAAAAAAATAGCTGAAAAAGCTAAACATTTATTTTTATTTGCATGTTTAGTAAATATACAATATAATAAAAATGATATTTATTTGATAGGGTTGGGAAAAATGAGTTTATTTTATTATATTGTGTCTTTTAAAGAACAAAATGATAAATTTCATATCAGGATTAATTTGGAATACGCTAACTACTTAGTGTCTGTTTTTGAACGGAAATTTTCTGTAATGGAAAAAAAGCGAATATTTACCCAAATTTTTAATTATTTTTCATTCACAAACATTAAAATGACAAAAAATGAGTTAGTATTATTGTACAATACTTTTAAGCATGACGATTTTATCTTACCAGACTTAACTTCTTTTCTAGAACTAACCGAAGATTTTCGCTTTTCAAAAGGCTTAACGCCTAAAGAAATGTTGTTTTTAATGTATATAAGTGGAAAATCTAAGGATGCAAGAATCGCAAAATACTGGGAAGATGAATATCAACTTGACGTGGATTATACCATAAATCGCTTAATCTTTCTTGATTATTTAACATGTAGTGACTTTAGATATAATTTAGTAAAGGCAACAAAAAAGGAACTAACAAAATTATTAGATCAATATAATCTTAGTTCTAATGGTAGTAAAGCTCAATTGGTTCAAAAGATAAGGCGTGAGATTCCTGTTGATGTTCAAAAAGATTATTTTAATGGTTTGTATTATAATCAAACGATAAAAGGGGAACAAATTGTTTTAACCTGTCAACATTTAAATGATTTTCATAAAAGTTATTATCGTTATGCCAATCAATTAAGAATTGAAGAATTTTATTTGTTAAGTAAGCGTTTTAAAGACTTAGATGCTAAGGAAGTGTGTAAAATGATGCTTGATGACAATAATAAAGCAGCTTCTAGTTTTGATTGGGACAAGCTTTTAGAAATAAAGGATGATAAGAAGCTTAAAGATTTTTCACAGATTATTGAAAAACACGAAACCTCCACTCAGGAAGTTGAAACTAAAATGGTGACTGATGCTGACTTTTTAAATGTGGTTAATAAAGACGCAGTTCAAGACAAAGATGTTGGTGATGTCTTTTTCCAAGTCGTAAATAAATTTGCGATGAAAGAAAAAGAAGATATAAAGGAACAGGATGTTGAAGGAGAAAAAGAAACTGACTTGACAAAGTTAGATGCAGATGAAATAAAAAATGAAAGTTATACCGAACATTATTATGAAATTGAAAAACCACAAAATAATTTTCTTTTTTTTAAAGGTTTTATTTATTCTAGTCTTGTTTGTATCCTTATTGTATATATAATTTATCAGTTTATTTTTATATAGGAGGTTCAGGAATGAAAAAAAGCGGCTTTTTTGTTGTAGTGATTACTATCTTGATATTATTAAATATTCGGGCCTTTGCGGATGAGGCTAAATATACTTTAAATGGTCTTGAAAATATTCCGAAAACATATGAGGCTGGTACCGACCCTTTAACTATCGATTTTACTCAAGGTTTAGAATTATATATTAATGAAGAGATTTTAGCTCCTGAAAAGCTCCTTGTTAAATATAACCCTGATAATTTTAATAATGTGGGTTCATATGAGGTAGAGTATTATGTCATCTTTTTAACTGAAACAGGTGAAGTGGAAAAGTTGGTAGAAACGATCGATATTGATATTGTTGATACAACAAATCCTCGATTATATGGGATTAAACCAATTACCTTAAAACTTAATACAAGATTAGAAAACGTCAATTTTTTGGCTGGTGTAACAGCTATTGATAATGATAAATCAAGTGAACTTAATATATCTGTTATTACTGATAATATTGTTGTTTCTAAGGCAGGTCTTTATCCAATTACCTATTGGGTTCAAGACCGTAGTGGAAATTATGCTGAATATACTACATTTGTTTCGGTACAAGAAAATATTAATTCGCTGATAAAATTAGTTGTTAATCAGCCAGAATTTAATATTAAAGTTAATCATCAAGATCCAGAATCTTATTATTATAATGCAGTTAGTGCTTTTGATGGTACTGTCGATATAACTGATTATGTTAAATATAATGATGATGGTGTTGATTATACAAAGATTGGTGAATATCAAGTTTTCTTCTTTGTATCTGATAAATTTGGTAATCTTACTCATACTAGTATCCCCGTAAATATTATTGAGGATGATGAAGCACCATACTTTGAAAATCTTGAGGATGTATTTGAATTGACAATCTTTACTAATGATTATTTTAAAGGTCTAATAGCGTATGATGAAGTATGTGGTGATGTATCTGACAGAATTAAAGTAGAATTAGATAAAGGTTTTCGTTATGACCTTGAAGGAGAATATCCAGCGACATATTCTGTTAGTGATTTAAATGGTAATACAGCAACTAAAGCAGTTACGATTCATGTTATTGATAATTTAGCTCCAGAAATTGATGCTCCCGAATCGATTTATATTGCGCTTAATAAACCGATTGATTTAGCGGGAAAAATCGAGATAATTGATAATGTTGATGGTGAAATCAAGGATTATCTCCTTCATGAAAATAATTTAGATATCTCTAAGGTCGGAACTTATTTTTTAAAGGTAAGCGCTAGTGATAAAAAAGGTAATGTTGCGATTAAGAATATTACTATTTATGTCTATAATGATGATGATGTCTTTTATAAAAATCCAATTGTTGTCGGCTCTTTATGTGGTATTGTTGTATCAGGTATTATCTCTTATATAGTATATAGAAAGAGTAAACAAAATTACTATCAAAATCGCCGCCCTTATTAAAAAGCACTTTGTGCTTTTTTTACTTCTTCAATTGTTTTTTCTTGATCCCATAAAATGATGTTACAGGCCAAAGCAAGCATTTTGGCGTTATCGGAAAAACCTTTGGTACTAACTACAATACCAAATTGTGTCTGGTAATAAGGGATGCCAGAGATTATGGATTTTATCCGCGCGCTATTTACAAGATAATTATTATTTACTTGAACACCGAAAAGGAGGCTGTTTTTTTCGATAATAAAGTCAATGCCATATGAAGGAAGAGTGTCATAGGTTTTAATTAAGTAACCTTTTCTTTTGAATAGTTCTGCCATGTAATAGATAAATTCTTGTTTTGTCATTAAATTAATTGTTTCCATTGTTATTTGTGTTAAGTCTCGGTGACTTCTAACAAAGTGTGCTTTTTCTTGTAAAACAGTGTTATCCCACAGGATAATATTGTTTTTATTAGCAAGTTCAAGCGATTCTTGCGTAAAAGCACCATTGGTGATAATTATCCCTTTATTTAGCTTATGATATTCTAATCCTGCTTTTAAATCGTGAACTTTAGTAATGTTGATTAAAACTGTGGGTTTTTCTTGAAAAATGATATTTACACCAAAGGTAATACTGTTTAAAGTTACTAGTAAGTCAAGGAGCTTATTTAAGGGAGAATTAATATTCTCGTAACCTAGTGAATGTAATAGGTCGTATACAAAAATGGTAAACCGTTCTTTGGTTTTCATCTCGTTAACAATATCAAGTGTTTCTACCTCTTTTAGTAATTCGTTATTAGAAGTTAGTAAATGTTTTTCAAAAAGTTGTTCTTTTCTTCTTTGATATTCACTAGAAAGGTTATTTTCAATCAAGTGAATTGCGGTATAGAAATCATATTCCTCTGTTAAAACACCATTGTGAAGTAAATAATAAGTAAAACAAGCTAAATCAGGGGAGTTTAGGTCAGTATTTAAATAATCAAGTGTTACATATCGTAAAATTAGATCATTTAAATCAAGTTGTTTAAACTCGTGACCATAATTTTTAGTAAACTCTTCTGCATAATAAATCAGCGAAAAGTGTTTAAGTAAAGTTAGGGTAAAATAGAGACTGAATTTTTCACTTTTTAGACCAAGTTTTTCTGAGAGGATAGTTTTTAAGTGGATTAAATTATTTTCGTACTGGATATTTTGTTTTTCCGTCTTTTCTAATAATTGGGAAATTTCCTCATCATTTTCAGATGCTAAAACGAATTTTGCTGGTTGATATATGATATTGATATAAGTATCTTCTTTATGTACTAGTGATAAGTTTCTATATATCACAGGATATTTTTTTCTTAGATAAATTTCAAATAAAAGTAAGTCATAATAACGATAGGTAGGTGGGGTAAACTTCTTGATATAACTTGAAATAATTGTTTGAATATTGAAGTTGTTAACGGTTTTTTCGAAAAAAAATTTTACTTTCTCAGCGTAGTTTTGTAACCTAAGCTGGCGATATATTACATAGATAAAGATTGCTGAATAAATTAACGCTCTAATTAAACTTGAAGATAATCCGACAAATTCTAAATATAATAAACCAAATAATAATGAGATTACTACACGAAGTAATATATCATAATGACCGACAATCCATAAAAGTAAAATACCTAATGGCGGACTAACGAATAGTAAGAACCATACAAGAAGTGGATGTTGATAAAATTTAATTTCTTTTTCATTCATTATAAACCCTTCCTTCAATCCATATTTTCCCATTAAAAAGCCTTTATATACAAAATAGAATGGCTTTTTAGTCTTTAAGGACAGTGAAGTAGAGGTTTTTAGGCTTATTTAACCTAAAAATAACAATAAAGTAGATAAAAAGCAAGTTTTTGCGAACTATAGTATTTAATTAATGTAACTATTTTAATGCTGGAATTTCTCACACAAGGTAAATTAATTTTGAATTTGTGTTTTTTTTTAATTAATTAAATGAAAATATGGTGCAAAAATTATTTAGTACGATATATAAATGTGTATTTAGTATTTAGGAGTAAGGCTGTATAATAGTTATGATTATCAGCAGATAAATTTAAAAAATTAAGCTGTTTTTTTATTCGATTATTAAAAAATTACGACAAAATTTGTAAAAATCAATGAAAAAAAGCTACAACAAGTACGATATTATCGACAAATTATTGCTTTATTCATTTTTATATGGTAATATTTTACTATAAAAATATTTATTTCGAGGTGAGAGGATGGCTAATAAAGGTTTTAAAATTGGGGTTGACCTTGGTACTGCTAATACTTTAGTTTATTTAAATGGCCAAGGCGTAATCTTCAATGAACCCTCATGTGTAGCTTTTGATAGACGAAATAATAAATGTATTGCTGTAGGTCAAAAGGCAAAAGACATGATTGGTAGAGAACATCAACTGATTCGAATTGAAAAGCCTTTAGAAGGTGGAGTCGTAGCTGATTTAGATGCAACAAAAGCGCTATTGGAATACGTGTTCGAAAGATTAGCTGATATTAATATAGAGTTTAGTAAAACTACATTATTATTATGCTGCCCTTCTGAAGTCTCCCAAATCGAACAAGTTGCTTTAATGGAACTATCTGAAAAATTAGGAGTAAAAGACGTCTTTATTGAGGAAGAAGTTAAGGCTGGTGCAATTGGTGCTGGAATTGATATTTTTGCTCCTAGAGGGTCCATGATTATTGATATTGGTGGTGGTACTACTGATATCGGGGTGTTAGCGCTTGGTGATTTAGTTGTTTCTGACTCTGTAAGAATTGCGGGAAGATATTTTGAGGAACAAATAATTAAGTATGTCAAAATGAAATATAGTATGGCGATTGGAACCAGAACTGCAGAAGCGATTAAAAAAACTTTGGGAACTGTTAGACGAGAAATAATAAATGAAAAAGATTACCGCTTCTCAGGAAGAAATATTGTTACCGGTTTACCACAAAGAATGGTTATAAGACAATCAGAAATTCGTAATTTAATGTTAAGAGCATTTGAGAGTATTGCGATACAATCTCGAAAAGTTCTTGAAAAAACACCGCCAGAATTATCATCTGATATCTTTGAAGATGGTTTAGTTATTAATGGTGGCGGAGCATTAATAGATGGGGTTAAAGAATATTTTGAAGAACAGCTTAATCTTCACTGTCGTATTGCAGAGAATCCTTTAACTTCAATTGTAGGCGGGACTAAGTATTTACTTCGTAATCGTGGTAATTATTTAGTGAAACCAGTTGATTAAAATCTTATGAGAATAAAATAGGAGGAAAGTTATGGTTGAGAAAAAATTAGGTATTGGAATTGATTTAGGTACAACTAACCTACTTGTTTATATTCAAGGGCATGGAATTATCTTCAATGAACCATCGGTTGTGGCCTTTGATATTGAAACAGGAGAAGTTATTGCTGGAGGAGAAGATGCATTTTCAATGGTCGGAAAAACACACAATAAAATACGTGTTAGCCGTCCACTTCGCGAAGGTGTGATTTCTGACATGGACGCTGCGAAAGCATTATTAAAATACGTTTTTGAACGTGTACAAAACATCAAAAATTTAAAAGATGCAAAATGTCTATTATGTTGTCCTTCAGAAGTAACTCAAATTGAACGTGAGGCAATGCGTGAGTTAGCTCTACAGATGGGAATTAATGACGTATTTATCGAAGAAGAAATTAAATCTGGAGCTATCGGTGCAGGTATGGATATTTACACTGCTAATGCAGCAATGGTAATTGACATTGGTGGTGGAACAACTGACGTTGGTGTATTATCACTAGGGGATGTTGTATTATCACAATCCATTCGGATCGCTGGAAACTATATTGACCAAGAAATTGTTAAATATGTACATAAGACTCATAATTTAGTAATTGGTCAAAAAACAGCTGAAAGAGCTAAAATGGAAATTGCGATTTTAAGTGAAGATGAAGAAGAAAAGTTTGCTCGTGTTTCTGGACGTGACCTAGTAACAGGTCTTCCTGCAGCTACAAAAATTTCTTCAAAAGAAATGCGTAAATTATTACTGCCAATCTTTGATGAAGTTATTAACATTGTTTACTCAGTTCTAGAACAAACACCACCTGAATTATCAGCAGATTTAGTTGATAATGGTATTGTTGTCAATGGTGGCGGAGCGTTAATTCCAGGTGTTAAAGAGTATGTTGAAGAAATGGTTAATTTGCCTGTAAAAATCTCAGATTCACCATTAACAGATGTTGTAGAAGGTACTAAAGTATTACTTAAGAATCGTGGTAACTATTTAATTAATCCTCAGGATTAAAAAAAATAAAAAGAGAGGTGTGGTTAAATGGCTAGACCAACTTTAAATATTGGGATTGACTTAGGGACTTCCAATACGTTAGTTTATTCTAGTGGCCGTGGCGTTATCTTTAATGAACCTACTGTTGTATCTTTTGATATCGAGTCTGGTGATATTATTGCCATTGGTAATGATGCTAAAGAAATGTTAGGAAAAACCCATGATAAAATTAGAGTTGTAAGACCAATTGAACAAGGTGTAATCGCAGACAAAGATTCAACAATTAAAATGTTAGAATATATTTTTGAACATCAATTGATGCAGTTTGAAAACTTCCGTCCTAAAAATACAATGGTATTAATATGTTGTCATTCAGACCTATCTAATATTGAAAGAAAAGCATTACAAGATATCATTTTAAATTTTGGAATTCATGATGTATTTGTTCAAGAGGAAGTTAAAGCTGGAGCAATTGGAGCAGGAATCGATATTTATACTCCAGAAGGCGCAATGATTATTGATATTGGTGGGGGTTCTACTGATATTGGTGTTTTAGCACTTGGAGATATCGTCGTTTCTAATTCTATTAAAATGGCTGGAAATCATTTTGATGAAGAAATCAGAAAATTCATTAAGAAAAAACATAACTTTGAAATTGGTTTATTAACAGCTGAAGAAGTTAAAATTGCTTTAGCAACATTAAGAGATGATTTACAAGATGAAAAAGAAATCTCTGTAGCTGGTAGAGATTTGAAACGTGGTTTACCTTCACGGGTAACTGTTAGACAATCAGAAGTTAGAGATGTATTAAAAAAATGTTTTAATACAATAGCTAGTCAAATCTTAAAAGTACTAGAAGTTACACCACCAGAACTTGCTGCTGATATAATCGAATCAGGTATAGTACTAAATGGCGGTGGAGCTCAGATAGATGGTTTAAGTGAATATCTCGAAGAATTATGTCAATTAGATGTCTTAATTTCACCAGAACCACTTACCGCAATCGTTAAAGGAACGAAAGATTTACTTAAAAATCGCGGAGATTATCTTATTGCACCTAGTGATTAAAAAATTTGAAAAAGATCGTCTGTGTGACGATTTTTTTCACATAAGCTAATTTTAAGAAAAGGTGGGATAAAATGATAGAGACTTGTTTAAAGAAATTTAAAGTCGCAGTAGAGGTAGCTAATTTTATCTGTTATGTAAAATATGTTAATCAGGCTAATGATGCTATTACACAAAATTTTATTGATACGCTATATGAGTTAATAAATTCTAAAGCTAATATTAATAAAAAAGATATTGAAGATTTTATGTCTTTACATAAGTACCAGTTAAGGCCTAATATGTTACAAGAACAGAAATTTAGTTTACCTTATAATCCCATAAGTGATAAGTATCTAAAGAGTCAAGAGAATATAAATGATAGTTATGACACACAATTTTTAATAAAAACCATCAACAATATCGAAACTTATTTTAATAAAAATACATTTATGAATCATTTCACTGATATGTATCAAAATAGTTTATTTCTCCTTGATATTCGTTACTATGGAATGGAGAAAAAATACTACGAGGTTGATTTTGAATTATATCTTACAGAAAACAAATTATATTTAAAATCAAGTGACGATAAGTTAGTAACATCTTTATTAGAACAATACGATCTAGAGGAAATTATTCAAACCTTAGATCTAAGGCAAGAACTTGATTACCAACATGTGATAGCACCAGATAATATCAAAAATGGGATGTTAAATAGTATATACCCTTTTAATAAAGAAAGTATCTTAGAACAATTAGTTGATAATTATGAAACTAGTAATTGTATGTTTATTAATAATGTTTTCTTAAATGCAATTGATGTTTCATATATGGATTTAATTAAAGCTCTTGAAATACCTAAATTATTAATTGTCTTAGAAAGACAAGAATATAGTTACTTTAATCAACACAAGAATAATCATATTAATCGCATTGAAAAAATCGATAATAATACAATAATTCATATCGATGAACATTTGTTTAGAGAAGCAATCGGTAATATGGGGTATATAATCATGATGAATGAAAGTAATAATGTAGTATTAAGTCAATTAGACCCAGATTATGGTAAATTCCCATATATTGGTGTAATGAAGAATAAAGATTTATCATTATTTAAAAATATTCTTGATAAATTTTTTGAAATTAAAAAATTAGATTCATATATGGATAATTTATTGTTACTAACATTTGTTTTAAATGAAGAAGTAATAAACTCAAACTTAAATTACTTTTTGGTTAATACCTTAAAGACTAAATCTTCTTTCTTACGCATGAATCTAGATAGTCGTGAATCATTGCCATTTACTGATTTGAAAAAGTTAGTTCAAATCTATTATCTGGCACAAAAATTACAAAAGAAAATCAGTATTAATCCTCAAAATGTTAAGTTATTATTAAATGACATGCTAAATATGATCCGTAAAATTAATGATTATGACAGATGGAATGAATATAAGAGTATTATGAATGAAGTATTGCAGATCTTTAATATTGATGTCGAAATGTATGAAGCTGAGATTACAAGGATTGAAGTTTTACTTGATATTAAACGCACAATTTTTGAAAAAGATAAAGATATTAGTTTTATTCTCGATACAAGTGTATTAATGGATGAGCCAGATATTTTTAATAAATATTTTAATAATAGTTCAATTGTTGTTCATTCTATTATCCAGGATGAACTCGAGAATTATCGAGGTACAGATATTAATGCCGTAAGAGCAATGCGAAATATTAATTACTTACGTAATAATCCTAAGGCACAAATGCAATTTATTCGGGGAGAAAAAGGCGACACTAAATTTACAAAATTACTTAAAGTTAAAGTTTTTGAAGATTTAATGAAGCAGTTAAACAATGAAGGTAAATATCCAGTAATCGTGTCAAATGATAACGAGTTGGTCTTATTTCAAAAAAATAAGGCTAACATTATCCAACTAGATCACATTCCATTATTGTATTAGTAAAAAAAATGTTGAAATTTAGAAAAAAGAATTTATTTTTGTGGTAATTTGTACTATTATATATGTAAGTATGTTTTAAAAAAAATAAATGAGGTGAAAAAATGGCAGGAAGAAGTTATCGGATTGGAATTGACTTAGGGACAGCTAATATACTTGTGTATATTAACGGGAGTGGCGTCGTTTATAATGAGCCCTCTGTAGTAGCTTTTGATAATGCTACTAATGAATGTATCGCTATTGGGAAACATGCTTTTTCAATGGTTGGTAAAGAGCATCAACATATTCGAATTGTTAAGCCATTAGACGGTGGCGTAATTGCCGATTTAGATGCAACTAAAGTATATTTACGCAAAATCTTTGAAAGATTAGAGAATATCAATGTCGATATGAAAAATTCGACATTACTAATCTGTTGTCCATCTGAAGTTTCAATGATCGAGCGGGTAGCACTCCTTGATTTAGCTAAGCAAATCGGCGTTAAAGATGCCTTTATTGAAGAGGAATTAAAAGCGGGGGCAATTGGAGCTGGTGTTGATATTTATGAATCGAAAGGTTCACTTGTTGTAGATATTGGTGGCGGTACCACTGATATTGGCGTCTTGTCATTAGGAGATTTAGTTATTGCTGAATCTTGTAAAGTTGCTGGAAAACATGTAGATAAAGAGATTACTAAATATGTAAAATATAAATATGGTGTAATTATTGGAAATAATACCGCAGAAATGATCAAAATCAAATTAGGAACACTAAAACGTGAATTAGAAGAAGATAAAGAAATGAATTTTGCTGGACGTAACTTAAACAATGGTTTACCATGCAAATTTAAAATTAAGCAATCAGAGATTCGCGATATTTTCTTAAAAGGTTTTGAACAAGTAGTTAATACAATTAGAAATGTTTTACAAAAAACACCACCAGAACTTGCAGCTGATATTTATGAAACAGAATTAACAATTAATGGTGGAGGCGCTCTAATCGAAGGTGTCAAAGAATATTTTGAAGAATCATTAGGATTAGGTGTTAGAATAGCTGAACATCCACTTACTTCAATTGTTGAAGGGACAAGATTATTACTTCAAAATCGTGGTAATTATTTAGTTAAGCCAAATGATTATTAAAATTTTAAATAAAAATTATAAGGAGGATTAAGGTATGGCTAATAACAAAAGTTTAGGGATTGGTATAGACTTAGGGACCACTAATTTATTAGTCTATATCCAAGGCCATGGGATCATATTTAATGAGCCTTCAGTAGTTTCTTTTGATATTGAAACAGGAGAAGTTATTGCTGGTGGTGAAGATGCATTCTCAATGATTGGAAAAACTCATGACAAAATTCGTGTCAGCCGCCCACTTCGTGAAGGTGTAATATCTGATATGGATGCTGCCAAATCTTTATTGAGATACGTTTTTGAGCGTGTTCAAAACGTAAGAAACTTTAAAGATGCTAAATGTTTAATTTGTTGTCCATCTGAAGTAACACAAATTGAACGTGAAGCGATGCGCGAACTTGCAATTCAAATGGGAATCCATGATGTCTTCATCGAAGAAGAGATTAAAGCAGGTGCGATTGGTGCAGGTATGGATATCTATACCGCAAATGCAGCAATGGTAATCGACATTGGCGGCGGAACAACTGACGTAGGTGTTTTATCATTAGGAGACGTTGTTTTATCACAAACACTTCGAATTGCTGGAAATTACATTGATCAAGAGATTATTAAATATGTTCATAAGACACATAATTTAGTAATTGGTCAAAAAACAGCTGAAAAGGCTAAATTAGAAATCGCTACTTTACTTGATGAAGAAGAAGAAAAGTTTACCCGTGTTTCTGGACGTGACTTAGTAACTGGTCTTCCATCAGCAACAAAAATTTCATCAAAAGAATTAAGAAAGTTATTACTACCAATTTTTGATGAAGTCACAAATGTTGTTTACTCAGTATTGGAACAAACACCACCAGAATTATCAGCTGACTTAGTTGATAATGGAATCATCGTTAATGGTGGTGGAGCATTAATTCCAGGTGTTGTTGAATACTTTGAAGAAATGGTTCAATTACCGATTCGGATTGCTAATAATCCATTAACAGCTGTAGTAGAGGGAACTAAAGTACTACTTAAGAATCGTGGAAACTATTTAGTTAATCCTACTGATTAACAAACAAAGCCTATATAGTCTGACTATATAGGTTTTTTTATGGATAATGGTTTACACAAGCAAATAAATTTAATATAATTAATATATCGTGGATTAATGGTGGTGGTACTATGTATGAATTTATTTATCATGTCAAATTCAGAGTAATACAAGAATTATTAGATGTTAAGATCTTTTTATCACTGGAAGATTTATTTACACCGGTATATATTAAGACTTATGAAAAAGAAATTCTTAAAGACAAAAAGGCCTTTCAAAAGCTTTATACGGAAATTAAAGAGTATTTTACCGATACTAATATCATCATAAATGAAGCTGATTTAAAACTGCTTTATCAAACAATTGTCGATTTTAGTTTTGAATTACCCAAAGTTGTTTCTGTTGTTTCTTATCAATATGATGAGGAATTAGATCAGTATCGTAATATATTAACACCTAAAGAAATTGTGTTTATTAAGTATGCGGAGGGTAAAGCGTTCGCTGATAAAAGATTTCTTAGTTGGGAACTTGACAACAATCTAGGCACTGAAGACTTAATCGAGCGAATGTTAAAGAAAAGATTAATTACTGCTGATAATTATTTATTTAACCTAACGAAAGCCAAAAGAGATTTATTACTTGATGTTGTAAGTAAATATGAACTAGATGTTTATGGTGATAATGGCGATTTAATTAGAAAAATTCAAAGCGACTTAGCTGAAGAGCAGATCCGAGAAAACTTTAGCGGTACCCATCTATCACTGACTAGTAAGGGAAAAAAAGTTGTTGAAATGACAAAGAAATTACATGAGTTTAATCGCAGCTTTTTTAGGACAATTAATAAATTATCACTGGAAGAGTTTCATATTTTAAGTATTAAAAAAGAAGATTATGATTTTAATGGTCTTGGACGTTTGTTAATGATTAACAATAATTATATCACTTCATATTTTGATTGGGATAAGTTAAATGAAGAACGAAAAGAACCTGTTGTAATGGATATCCCTAATGAAGATGAGAATGATAGTGAATTTATTCAACTTATTGAAAAGATTAGCCATAATGTAAAAGCTGAAGAGCTTAAGATTGAAGCTATTACTGATGAAGTCGTGATTGACGAGATGGAAATCGATGATGTATTTATCGATGATAATTTAAAGGTAAATCAACAATTAGAAACTTATCGCCAAAAACGAGAGCTTTATGAGAAAAATAAAGATAAAAATAATAATTTATATTCAGAAGAAGTATATGGTTATAAAAAGCGACACTTTTTACTTAAGTTTATGATTATTTTAATTTCTGTTTTTGCGCTTCTAAGTGGTTTATTATTTTTAAATGAGAAATTACAAGTTTTCGATTTACCATTTACGTTAAAAGATATATTTGTTGCGATCAAAGAAACCTTTGAAAATTATATTGATAAGCTGATTAAGCTTTTTAAATAATTAGTTCTAATAATTTTTTCATCGTTAACGGATTTTGTTTTTTCGTATCACTATATTTATGTCCCTTAAGTGACCATTTAGGGACATTTTCATTGATATTTAGAATACAAGCAATTTTTTGATCTAAATTGTCGCGATTTATTGATTTTAAAACGGTTGTTAATAAGGAAAAGTGAATATCTTCTTTTAAAGCAAATGTAAGATTTCTCATTAACTGTTCTGCTTCAGGTTTAGGGATATTGAAGATATTTGTTATCTGGTGCTTTGTTAAGGTATTGCAAGTTAAATAATATGGATCGCTCGCACTAATTATTTCTTCATCAGTATATTTATAATATTGGGAGATAGCTCTCCTTTTTTTAATATATTCTGAGACCCGATTAAGAATAAAAAATGATACGAAATATTCTTTATATTTTATAATATATAAATTTGCGATTGAATCAAAATGAATTAGTGAAATTACAGTATTATAGTCAACAGGACGTTTCATAAACCGATTTACGTAGTTTAGGATATCGGTTACTTCGATAATCCCAAAAAGGTTAATTAAACCTCGGACATATTTTGTGATTAAAGTATTTTGTTCAATAATATAGATTGTCATTTCTGGAAGTGCTTTAAATTTATCAACTACATCAGTTGGCATCACAATATATTTATTATTGTTATTTGTGATCGGAAAACAAAAACCATAGAGAAAAAATAAGCGAACAAAACCGAGATATTTTGGTTTATAAGCTAAAATCCCATTAGAGTTAATAAGTTCTAAGACAAAGTCGTAATGAGTTAAGTTCATTAAATTGGTAAAAGTTTCGATAGTATTATCGATATTATTAGCGATAAAATTGATTTTGTCATTAATATTTTCACTAAAAAAGGTTAGTGTCAGGTTTTTAATAATTCTCGTTATCTCTTTAGGGGGAAGTTTTTCGAGATAAGAGGCTAATTTATTATTTGTGAGACTTTTACAAGTGCTAAAGCTTAGCGGTTCAGTCTCATTACGCTTATTATATAATTCATCAAATATATCCATAATCAGATCCCTTTCCATTTACTCATTTATACAACAAATTATATCATATTTTGGTATATAATGAAGATTTATCGGTAAAATATAGCAAATATTATTTTAGTTGTGGATAACTGTGGGGATAAGTGAAAAAGTTATCCACATATCATGGTAAATCATAAATCAGCAACATTTTTATTTATTTTTCGTTAATTTCCAGTTATTTTTTATCAAAAACAGTATTAAAAAGCTTTAGTTTATGTTAAAATAGTTTATGAAAATAAGAAAATTTAATTAAAAAGTATAGAAATACCTTAATATGTTAATAAATAAAACAGATTATGTAGAATATTCGGAGAATATATAGATAGGTGATAACATGTCATATAGGAAAAAGCTTGTTTATCAATTCGTTAAAAGATTATTAGATATCGTCTTTGCGGTTATTTTATTAATACTACTATTTCCGATATTATTGGTATTAGGCCTTCTAATCAAGATTACTTCAGAGGGTCCTGTAATATTTAGACAATTACGAGTTGGTAAAGATAACAAGACATTTTATATATATAAATTTCGGACGATGAGAAAAGATGCTCCAATTGTCGCTACGAAAAAGATTCAAAATCAATATATCACAAAGATGGGTAAATTCTTAAGAAGTACAAGCCTTGATGAATTACCACAATTATTTAATGTGATAAAAGGTGATATGTCATTCGTTGGTTATCGACCTTTGATACCACAGGAAGACAAAGTTCATGATTACAGAAATGATTTGGACGTTTATCGTATTAAACCTGGGATAACTGGTTGGGCACAAATTAATGGGAGAAATTTAGTCTATGATGATGATAAGGCTAAATTTGATCATTATTATCTGATTCATCGGAGTCTTTTGTTTGATTTAAAAATTCTCGCAATTACTTTTATTAAAGTATTAAAAAGAGAAGATATTCACGCAGGAGGAAAACGAGAATTTTATAATAAAAAATGTGCTAATAATAAAAAGGTTGCCTAATAGATAAATTGGACTTATTAAGTCCATTTTTATTATTATACTAATATTAAGGTGTGTTAAGATGAAAATATTATTTTATTCGCAAGAATTTTATCCTTATGAAGTACCAGCTACAAAAAGAGTTTATGGACTCGCGCAACATTTAATAAAACTTGGACAT
The DNA here is from genome assembly GCA_937919135.1 of uncultured Haloplasmataceae bacterium. Lineage (GTDB taxonomy): Bacteria > Bacillota_I > Bacilli_A > Haloplasmatales > Haloplasmataceae > CALFRW01. The sequence goes on along the minus strand of CALFRW010000145.1, from coordinate 3,344 downwards.
GAAGTTGATGTTGTCTGTGGTTTTTATGGCTGGAAAAATTTTTTTAAGTTTTTTGCGAAAAAGGTTTATCAAGGGATAAATGTTTATTATTATTATGCTTTTCCGCTTTATAAAAAGATAAATTTGTTACGCGTTCTCCATCATTTTTCATTTTTATTTAGTTCACAACTGCATAATTTTCGTTTTCGAAGAAAATATGATGTTGTTATTACGACGACACCACCTGCTTTAGTTAGTTTTGGTGGCTTATGGATTGCGAAATTTAAGCGGGCTAAGTTAATCTATGATGTAAGAGATATTTGGCCTGATGTAGCGCTTGAGATGAATAATATGACTAAGGGTTCAATAATGTATAAAGTATTTAATTATATCGCTAATAAAATGTATCAAAAGGCTGATTTAGTAACTGCAGTATCAAGACTAAAAGTAGAGAAGTTACAAGCTAAAGGGATACCAAAGGTTAAGTTAATTAGTAATGGTTTTGATTTAGAGTTTAAAAATCAGGAAATTGATCATGAGATTATCGATAAATATCAGTTAGACCAAACTTTTACGATTATTTATACCGGAAATATTGGTTTAGCTCAAGGGTTAGATAGTTTAATTGCTTTAGCTGAAATAGTGAAAAAGAATGAATTAATTCAATTTCTACTTATTGGTGAAGGGGTTGAGAAAACACGCTTAGAAAGATTAGCAGCTGATAAAGGATTAACTAATGTCAAGTTTCTTGGAAAACTACCTGGTGCAACTATTTATACCTTTTTAAAATCAGCGAAATTAAGTTATGTCGCTTTAAAAAATAGTAATCTTCAAGATAGTGTACCGACTAAATTATTTGAAGCTTTAGGTGTTGGTTGTCCGGTGCTACTTGTTGCTAGTGGAGAAGCTTGTAGGATATTAGATGAAGCAACATTAGGTGAACATGTAAAGCCAGAAGATTTTGAAGCACTAGTAGCAACTTTTTATAAAATATATAATAATTATGAAGTTTATCAAAGTCGAAGCAGTCACAGTGAAAACTATATTGAAAAACATTTTTCACGGAAAATGATTGCGAAAACTTTAGAAAAGGAATTAATAAAGTTATGAGAATATGTCATGTAACAAGTGTTCATAGAAGATATGATGTCAGGATTTTTCATAAAGAAAGTAAGACGCTACGACAAAGTGGTTATGACGTCACACTTTTAGTTAATGATGATAAAAATGATGAAGTAATAAGTGGTGTTAAATTTATTTCACTTAATTACCAACCTAAAAATCGTTATCAAAGAATGGTGAAGGTTACTAAATTATTACTTGTTAGAGCTTTAGAAATTGATGCTGATATTTATCATCTTCATGACCCAGAATTATTAACGCTCGCATTAAAGTTAAAAAGAAAAGGGAAAAAGGTTATCTTTGATAGTCATGAGGATTATTTACTAACGATAACTGAAAAGAAGTGGTTACCGAAATTATTACGTCCTTTAATTCGCTTTCTTTACCAGAAATATGAAAAGCGAATTATTAAAAGGATTGATGGGGCAATTGTTTGTTACCACTGGACAAGGGATAGATACTTAAAATATAATCAGAATGTTTCAATGATTTTTAATTTTCCGCTGCTTGATAAGAGTTTACCTTATCCACTTACAGATTACACAAAAAGATCTGTTGCTTTCGCAGGCGGTATTAAATCTGAATGGTGTCATAAAGAGATTATCCTTGCACTTGAAAAGTTAAAAGATGTTAAATATGAACTTGCGGGTGACATTCAAGATAATTATGATCAGGTTATAACCCCAATGAAGGGCTGGAAGCAAGTGAATTATCATGGTAAAATTTCACATAGTGAAGTTTATCAAAATGTCTACGCTAATTCATCAATTGGGATGGCATTATTAGATTATATTGCGCAGTGTAAAGGAAATATTGGTAATTTATCAAATACGAAATTATTTGAGTATATGTATGTAGGATTGCCAATAATTGGTACGGATTTCAAGTTATGGAAAGAAGTAATTGAGACAGAAAATTGTGGAATTTGTGTTAATCCGCATGATGTTTCTAAAATTAGTGAAACAATTAAATATTTGTTAGATAATCCTCTAGTTATGAAAGAAATGGGTAAAAATGGACATCGGGCGATCCTAGAGAAATATAATTGGAATACCGAGGCAAAGAAATTATTAGCTATCTATGAAATCGTAAGAGGTGAACAAAATGATTAATGTTATTGGACTTGGATATATTGGATTACCGACAGCTTTAATGCTTGCGAAAAGCGGAGTTCAAGTTGTTGGTAGTGATTATAATGAAGCACTGATTAAGCGTTTAACTGAAGGAAAACTAAGTTTTGAAGAAAAAGGTTTGGAGTCATTATTTAAGGAAGCAATAAATAAGGGGATAAAGTTTACCACAAAATATCAAGCAACTGATATGTATATTGTGGCGGTACCAACGCCCTATATGAATGCTAGTAAGAAGTTAGATCCTAAATATGTGTTAAGTGCGGTTAATTCGATTTTAGATATTTGTAAGCAGGGTGCAATAATTATTATTGAATCAACAATTTCACCAGGGACGATTAATAAATATGTGAAACCAGAAATAGAGAAACGTGGTTTTATTTTAGGTGAAGAGGTTCATTTAGCTCATGCTCCTGAAAGAATTATCCCGGGAAATATGATTTATGAACTTGAACATAATTCACGGACAATTGGTGTTGATGACTTTGAAATTGGTGAAAAAGTAAAGACTTTGTACGCTAAATTTTGCTTGGGTGAAATTGTTGTGACTGATATTAGATCAGCAGAGATGTCAAAAGTCGTAGAGAATACTTATCGTGATATTAATATTGCTTTTGCCAATGAACTAGCAAAAATCTGTCGCACTGATAATATGGATGTTTATGAGATAATTAGAATTGCCAATAAACATCCACGCGTTAATATTTTACAGCCGGGGCCAGGTGTTGGTGGGCATTGTATTTCTGTTGATCCCTGGTTTTTAGTTGGTGATTATCCTGATTTAACGAGGCTTATCTTAACAGCACGGAAAATTAATGATTCGATGCCGACACATGTTTTAGGAAGAATTAGGGATATTATGCGCGAGCATAATATTAGGGATATCACGAAGGTTGGAATTTATGGTTTAACTTATAAAGAAAATGTTGATGATACTAGAGAATCACCAACATTACAACTTTTAAAGCGAATGGATGAGCATCTTGCCTTTGGGGTAAAGGTTTATGATCCATTTATTAAGCAAGAAATCGTCGAAAATCAAGTTTTTGATTTTAAGCAGTTTATTAATGAGCTTGAAATTTTAGTAATAATGGTAGCTCATGACCATATTAA
>CALFRW010000144.1 GCA_937919135.1 uncultured Haloplasmataceae bacterium | reverse complement strand
GACTTTTTTAACGGTTTCTAATCGCATCAATTGGTTTCTTCCGTGCAATTTTATTGACAGGTAAGAAACTAGAAATAAATGCGATTGCAATACTAATTAGTAACATTAATACTATTTGACGAATACCAAAATTCAGGAATGTAATTAGTAATCCATATTCGCCTCTAAGGTAATTATTAATATACAATACTATGCTCACAGTTGCAAATAAAGCAATCACAAAGTTAATTATAGCGATAAGCATACTTTCATTGAAAAAGATACCAAATACGTCTTTGCTTCTTGCCCCAAGTGCACGGAGAATACCAATTTCACGTTTTTTATAAGAAATACTTAAGGTAATAAAATTCATTAATAGAAGTGATGAAAATACTGCAAATCCAATTCCTACATATAGGAATACTTTTGATGTGCCTTCAATAAAACCATTTACTTCATCAAGGAGGAAACTGACTTCATTTGTGATTCGATAATTCACATCATTTTCAGTATTATCATATGTGTATTCAAGCATTTTAATTAATTCATCATCATTTTCAGGTATAGATGTTAAAGCCCAACTGTAATTCCCACCTAATAAACTACTAAACACTTTACTAAGATTTTTATCTATCATGTTAATATAAGAATCAATCTGATACGAGTATCCATCATAAGTGGATATATTATTATCATTAAGGTAATAAACACCAACAACTTTTACGTTAATTGTTTCTGAAGTGTTACGGTTATTCCAAATTTCAATCATCATTGTATCTTCCAATTCATCTAAACCATTGAATCCATTAGCAAATAAATCATATTTTTTAATTATTGGTTTTTTAGCATCCCATTCAATCTCATAACCACTTTTTTCACCATATTCATTTTTATAATACCCGCTATAGCCATAAGTTTGAAGATAAGTTCGATAAATTTCGATTTTATCATCGTCTGTTAATTCATCTTCGTATTCACTGTCAATATCCTCAGGACCTAATCCGTTTTCAAAGGCTGTTTGATAATTTTTTTTTGCATATTCTTCGATGGCATAATCCTTAATAGTATCCAAAAGATTACCTAATTTATAATTATTACTATCCCAACCATCTGGTACATCTTCAGTCTTAGCTGGTATATTATATATATCCAAATAATAATCAAAATAATAGGGAACAGAAACTAATATTTCATTTTCAGATAATGCTGTTTTATTACTCTTAAAGAATACTATATCATCATCGTCTGATACTACTTGAAGTGAAGATAAATAACTATCTAAACCTTCAAGATAAATATTCCCATTATCAAGTTTGATTAAGCTATCCTCTTTACTCACCTCAGCAATAAAACCAGGTTTAGTATAAACTAATGAATGATATCCATAGGCAATTGCTGTTCTGAATTCTTTAATCTTCATATAATCTCCAAAACCGATATTTTCAGTTTGCTCTTTTAAAGATTCATAACGTTCTTCATTAAAATTCGTATCAATAATAGCTGTTATTTTATAACTCTTATTACTAATCGTAATCGTTTTACCAATAATATCATCTTCTTTATTAACCTTTTCTGGTGTTAATACATCTTTATTTGATCTATATCCTGCCTTTTTAAAGTGCTCATATATATAATTTGTAATGGCAATTTCATTATTATTTTGTGGCATTTCACCTTTAACATTAAATCCAAGTTTATCTAGTTCATCTTTAGTAAATTCAACAAATCCAGAAATACTTGCGATATAGTAGCCTGAATATATATCACCCAGTTTTGAGCCATCTTGAAAATTATCGAAGATAGATACTAAAAAATCATTGTAATACTCAGTACTTTTATTATATATCGGTTTGAAATTTACTCCCAAATCTTTTTTTAAATTTGCAAAATCATCTTCATTTAATTTATCAGGTTCATAATAATAGTAACTATCATCCCACTCATCTTGGATTTTTATCTCTTTTCGATAGGTTATATTCTTAATATTACTATCCCGAATTGATGTCAAAGAGGTATTAATTTGATTATATGACCCCATTGTGTCAGCTAAACCAAATAAAGTAAAGGCTGTAAAAGATAAAAGGATTGTTAAAAATAATCTAAATGGTTTAACTTTTAAACCACTTGCACCAATTTTTAATGAATTTCGAAACGGAAGTTTTGATTTTAATAAAGTAAATGTATTACTTGATAATCCATCATACTTTTCCTCATCTGTCGGTCGAAAACTTTCCTTATTCCCCTCATCATCAATACGTGCATACTTCTTAATATTATCATTAGTAGCACTATCCAAGGAGATGATAACATCATTTTGTGCCTTAGAAAGGTATGTATTTATCATTTCCACATCTGAAATTGAAAGATTATATCCTTGTTTTATATGAAGTACATTATCATCAACAATACTAATCCCGTCCGATATTGTATCTGGTGCAGCTACATATTTTTCAATATCACTGATAATCTTACCATCAGCTAATTCAATGACCCTATCACCATAATGCTCAGCAAATTCTCGATCGTGTGATACGACAATTACTAATTTAGTCCTTGATAATTTTTTTAAAGTATCAAAAACTTGAATTCCCGTTTTACTATCAAGCGCTCCTGTAGGTTCATCGGCCATAATAATCTCAGGATTTTTAACCAATGCTCGAGCAATCGCAACTCTTTGCATTTGTCCACCCGATAATTCATTTGGTTTTCGTGAACCATAACCTGATAAATCAACCTCATCCATAATATAATTGATTTCCTCATTAGTTGCTTTGCGACCTTGAAGTTGAATTGCTAAAGCAATATTCGCTCCGACAGTAAATTCTTCTAAAATTTTATATTCTTGAAAAATGAACCCTACGTATGTATTCCGATAACTATCAAAATCTCCTTGAGTAAATTTTTTTGAAGATTTCCCCTTGATAATTATTTCTCCACTGTCAATCTTATCTAGACCACCTAAAACATTAAGAAGCGTTGATTTACCACTACCTGATTTACCAAGTATGAATACCATACCTTTATCTTGAAACTTAAGACTAATATCATTAAGTGCTGTTACTGCTTGACCCTTTTTGGGCTTATAAACCTTAGTAACATTTCTAATTTCTAACATATTTCTCTCCTCTTTTCTAACAATTAATTCCTTCTACATTCATTATCAGATGGTTTACTTTATTTTAGTCCATTATTGTCGAATTTGCAATAATATTATGCAAATTTTGTCCCTCATAATGACAAAATTTTGTGATTACTAAACCAATCTAAGTCTATTAATTACTTTCCATCTTTATTTAAGTTATTTTCTTAACTCACTTCAAAATATCTCCTTTGAAAATTTGCAATATTAAGCTGGGTACTAACAGAAAAAAGGGGACACATTTCTCTTTTTTATCCATTAATATCCCTTTTATTATATCCAATATAGCCAATAATAATAAAACCTATTGATATAATAGTTATTATAATAAGTGTCAAATAATTAACCTTATCCACTTTTATTTCACTTTCTGTCCTGGAAGTAACG
>CALFRW010000143.1 GCA_937919135.1 uncultured Haloplasmataceae bacterium | reverse complement strand
GATTATAAAACAATTAATTGGAATAATGATGAATATGCATTAGGAGCTTTTGCTTGGTATGCTCCAGGTCAAAATCAATTATTTGCTTATCATTCTTATCTTCCTGAATTTAATAATAAGGTTTTTTTTGCAGGAGAGCATATTTCACCTTATCATGCTTGGATGCAAGGGGCATTGCAAACGGGGATGGTAGCAGCTAATAATATAGCTTATATGTTAAAAACAAAAAGATAAAAAACCGTATTATATACATAATACAGTTAATTGTGGTAATTTAAATTCCGCACCCCTCAGATTCCAAAGGTGCATAAAAACAATGACTTTTAAACCTTCCAGTATTCCACTGACCAAACCATTGTGCTCTACAAGGTTCATTAAAAGCATTATAAAACCATAATGCTCTTGTAGCGGGAACAAATTTTTCACCATTTATAACCCTTCTAGCTAAACGCCTGTCTATCCCTCTTGCAGGTTGATAAAAATAACTTAACTGGGTAGCTTCAAAACCACCAGGAGATTGAAAGACCATTTGTTGGATTGAGCGGATAGCAGTAAAATCTAAACAATTAGCGAGCACGCGATTTATGCCAACATTTCCCACTAGTAGCATTCCTAATTGTCCATCGCCTTCAGCCTCAGCTCGAATAAGTCGTGCTAATAAATCTAGTTCTTGAGAATTATGTGCGACAACAGCCATTATATCACCTCTTATATAATATATGTATTTTTACTAAAATGTTTAAAACTTAATTGTTATTGTTAGATTTATGGTAAAATAATTATGGTGATATAATGGATATTAAAGAAATAATCGTAGTTGAAGGCAAGGCTGATACTTGTAGATTAAAGGAAGTATTTCCAGGTATAAATACAATTGAAACAAGAGGTAGTGCAATTGATAAAAAAACGCTAGACTTAATTGCAGAAGCGCAAAGGAAATGTGGAGTAATTATTTTTACTGATCCTGATTATCAGGGAGAAAAAATTAGAAAAATAATAAATAATTACGTGGATAATTGTAAAAATGCGTATATGAAGAAAGAAAAGGCAATTGATTTTCAAAAACATAAAGTTGGCATTGAACATTGTAATAAAGAAGATATTATCGAGGCATTAGCTTGCATAACCAAAATAAATCGAAATGAAAGTAATATTCAGTATCAAGATTTAATGGAATTAAAGTTAATTGGTAATAAAGATAGTCAGAGATTAAGAGAATATATTAGTGACACCTTACATTTAGGTTATAATAATGCGAAACAATTTTATAAAAAAATCAAAAAGTTTAATATTACTAAGGGTACCCTAGAAGAATTAATTAAAGAATTTAACACTGTGAGGTGATACTTGTGAAAAAAGATATCGCAACATTATCAAGAACGCTTGATATAATAAAAAAATATAATTTTTATTTCAAAAAACATTTAGGACAAAACTTTTTAGTTGATACAAATATTTTACAAAAAATGGTGAAAAGTGCAGATATTAAAAATAATATAAATGTGATTGAAATTGGACCTGGAATTGGTAGTCTGACAGAACAATTAGCAAAAAATGCGAATAAGGTCGTCGCTTATGAAATTGATAAAACGTTAATAACGATATTAGCTAACACTTTAAAGAATTATCAGAATATCAAAATATACCATGAGGATATTTTAAAAGCAAATCTTAATGAGATGATAAAAAAGGAATTTCCTAATAATAATGAGATTGTTTTAGTAGCAAATCTTCCCTACTATATTACTACTCCGATAATAATTAAGTTATTAGAACAACACCTCCCTATAAATAGATATTGTATAATGATGCAAAAAGAAGTTGCGGAGAGGTTATGTGGGGGTCCGAACACCAAAGCATATAACGCCTTAACAATTACTATCCAATACTACGCTATACCACAAATAATTATGAATGTTCCCAAAACTGTTTTTATTCCGCAACCAAATGTAGACAGTAGTGTTTTACAATTAAAAATTAGGAATAGGCCTAAGGTATGTGTAAAAGATGAAGCATTTTTCTTTCGGGTAGTTAAAGGTAGTTTTATTCAAAGAAGAAAAACATTATTAAATAATTTGAAGCAATCATTAGCTGAATTTGATGTTAATGTAATCTTAACGGCATTAACGAAAGTTAATATTAAGCCAACGATTAGAGGGGAAGCATTAACAATTGAGGATTATGCTTTACTGAGTGATACTCTATTGGAATTAAATTATAGGGAAAACCCTAATTAAATTGTACATTATTTATTCACTAAACATAGTATATTAGTGGGTGATAATATGATAAATGTAGGTGATATGGTTGGGAGAAAATCATATGGTTTTGATGTAATTTTTGAAGTTGCATCAATAGATGGAGATGTTGCAATATTGTATGGCAAAACAATTCGTTTAATTGCTGATGCCCCAATTACTGATTTAGAACTTATGGATAATGAAAGATTAGATCGGGAAGAAGAAAAGGAAACCAGTATAATTAATGATATCGCCAGTCAAACTGTAAAAAAAAACCATAAAAAGTACCTTATGGGGAAAATTCTTCATATTGATGGCGATGGTAAATATATGCAAAAATGTATTAATTTATATAAAAAAATGAATATATATGCTGTGGGGATCGAGATGAAGGAAAAAGATATTTCGGAGAAAATTCTCGATTATGTACGTTATTTAGCCCCAGATATTGTTATAATTACTGGTCATGATTCTTTTAATCGGAAAGAAATGGAAGATATTGATAATTATCGGAATAGTAAATTTTTTATTCAAGCAATCCAAAAAATTAGACAATTTTATCCTGTGATGAATAAACCCTTAATTATTGCCGGTGCCTGTCAATCCCATTTTGAAGCATTGATTGCAGCGGGGGCCAATTTTGCTAGTTCGCCAAATCGTGTTAATATCCAATCTTTGGACCCAGCGATAATTGCTGTTAAATGCTCGGCAACAAGTGCTACAGACCCCATAAAGGTCTTTGATGCAATAGAGAAAACTAGTAATAAAAATGAAGGTATTGGTGGGGTTACTTCTTTTGGAGTTATGAAAACTTTATATTATTAATTTAATAACCCATTGATTTATGGCTAATATTTAATCTATAATAATAAATGTATGTACATACATTTATTTTGATTTTGGAGGATTACATGTTTATAGAAAAGGCGCCAGCAAAAATTAATTTAGCACTTGATATTATCGGTAAATATGAGGATAATTACCATAATTTATCAATGGTAATGACAACAGTTGATTTATACGATAGGATAATAATCCAAAAAATAAACGAGGATAAAATAATTTTAGAATCCAATCGTTATTATTTACCAAATGACAGAAGAAACCTTGTCTATAAAGCTGCACAGATAATGAAAGAAAAATACAATTATGACAAAGGTTTAAAAATTTATATTGATAAAAAAATACCGATTGCTGCAGGATTAGCAGGTGGTAGTAGTAATGCAGCAGCAACAATTAGAGCAATAAATAAGCTTTTTAAACTTGAACTAAGTCTAGATGAAATGATAAATGTTGGGAAAGAAATTGGTTCCGATGTTCCATTTTGTCTTTATAATAAAACTGCACTTGTGGAAGGAAAGGGAGAAATAATTAAACCCTTACCAATACCCCCAAAATGTTGGATAATATTAGTTAAGCCACATTTTGGTGTTTCAACGAAAGAAATTTTTGCTAAGGTTAAGCTAAATTCTCTTGAACATCCAAATGTTAATGAAGTTGTAAAAGCTATTAACAATAAGGATTATTACAATTTATGTAAGTCAATTGGCAATGCTTTAGAAGAGGTTACCTTTAGTAAATATAAAGAAGTAAAGATTATCAAAGAAAAGTTATTATATTTAGGGGTTGATGCAGCTCTAATGAGTGGTAGTGGACCAACTGTTTTTGGCCTGGTATTAAAGGAGCGGAAAGCTAAAAAGATTATTAATAGTCTCGATAAAAACCAATATGAGACACATGCAGTGCGAATATTGGGGTAATAGTGCTAATTTTGGCGTAAT
>CALFRW010000142.1 GCA_937919135.1 uncultured Haloplasmataceae bacterium | reverse complement strand
TGCAGGCATTTGCGATTATTCCAGGAATTAGTCGTTCAGGGTCCACAGTATCCGCAGGTTTATCAAGAAAAATCAATATTGATAACGCCTTGAAATTTTCCTTTTTACTTTTTATTCCGGTAAGTTTGGGGGCCTCACTGCTTGATATAATTCATTTTATTAATAATCCCTTAGCGACAAAACTTTTCATACCTTATTTAATTGCTTTTCTAGCAGCGACTTTATTCACTTTAATATCACTTAACATCTTTATCAATATCATTAAAAAAGGGAAATTAAATTATTTTGCAGGCTATTGTTTTCTTGTAGGCTTGGTAGTTTTTATTATTAGTTTTATCATCTAATAAGCTAAACGACGTTAATATTTATAGGTATAACACTATTTTTTAGATTTTATAGCGTAAAATTATCATAGTCTATACTATAAAACGCAGCTTTCATATTTTATAATATGAAAGGGGGAAAGACAGTATGTCTATAGAAATTAAAAAACCTGATTTTGATGAAGCATGCCGTAATCGCCGTAATAGTCGTGATGAAGATGTATGCTGTGTATGTCGAACAGTAAAATTCATCGATATGGTGCAAAAAAAATTTGGTTTAGATGGATGTTGTATCACTTGTTCAGCACCAAGATTAGGTGAAAATGTTCCTGGAGTCAATACATTTAATACCAGACCTTTTATTCTTTTTACTGAGGACGGTGATCCATTTGCGATCGCACCAGACCCTATTACTGCTCCCGGTACTTTAACGACAATATTCCGTGTTGAGAGTATTAGAGATTGTTGTGCTGAATTAAGAGCTATTGTGATAACCGATGGTGTATTTGTCGGGACCAATGCTTGTGTTACAGTAGATTTATGCGAATTTATTGGAATTCAATGCTTACCGGATGTATTTATCGGTTGTACGCCAGTAACTAACAACGCACCAGCTTAATATTAAAAGAGTTTTTTACAAATGGTAAAAAACTCTTTTTATCATTAAACCTTTAAAATTGTTATTTCTTTAATATCACTTATCAGAATTTTATGTTCTTGATCATTCATATTCAAAATGATCGCTTCCTCTAAAAGCTCCATAAAGTATCCTTCTAAAACTTGATCAAGGGTTTCTACCGTAACGAAAACATAGCGCCCTAGTTTGGCTCTTTTACTTAAAAGTTCTAGTTTATTGGCTAGTTTCTTTAAACGGGCATTATCTTCAGTTATTATAACTTGTTCTTTTTCATCATGTAGTTTTTCACTTTCTTCGATTGGAACTTGTTTTACAACTTCTTCTTTAACTACTGCTTTTTTTGTTTTGACCTTACTTGCTTCAGTTATCCGCTGATCTTTTTTATTAAAGCGGCTGTCATAAACATATTGATTTTTATCTTTTGGAGTATTAGTTTGGGCACTATTAATAAAAAGTAAAGGTTTATTATCCTTCATAAAATCACCACCTTACTACAATATATGAGTAATATAAGGATAAATACACAAGTTTTACGACTAAATCAATAATTTAATTTGTCAATAAATAGACTTTTTACTTAGAAGCTGTTGATTATCTGCTGTTTAATAGAATATAATAGAGATGTCTTGCTGATATTATTAATAATAAATCAGACAAGCGTAAGTTAAATTATTTTGTTACGGCATCTTGAAAAAGAGCTGGAAAGGAGAAACAATGTATAATCAAAAAGTTCGGGATTTAGTTTATTTATCAATGCTCATGGCTATTATTATCGTACTAGCTTTTGTTCCTAATATTGGGCTTTTTAGAATCGGTCCGATTAGCTTTACAATTGTTCATATTCCGGTAATTATAGCTACAATTTACTTAAATCGAAGAATTGGGGTACTTACCGGGGCAATTTTTGGTATCTCTACTTTAATCGTAGCTTATACCCAAGTAATGGAAACACCGTTTACAACTGATTTCTTATTTAGAAATCCAGCAATATCTGTCGCCCCAAGAATGTTATTTCCCTATATAACAGCCCTATTTTATGACAATTTAAAAAAACATTTAAAAAATGACTATTTAAATGTTTTTATTACTTCGATTTTTGGATCATTTATTCATTCAATCTTAGTACTAAGTACTTTATTCTTTGAATTCATGAATGTGCTTTATTTAGAAAAGGCACAATACTTAGTTGTTAATACTGAAAGGATTATGGTTCCATTCTTTAATACAGAAATTGAAATTAACTTTATTACTGATGCTTTAAAATTTATTGGTTTTGTGTTCCTAACTTCATCGATTGCTGAGGCAATCATTAGTGGAATTCTAGCTACCGCAGTAATATTTGCATTAAGAAAACTAAATCAAAAATTAGGCGATCAAGAAGAACTCTTAAATCAGATTAATAAAAAATAGTTAGGAAGTGTTAAGATGTTATTACTATTTGATGTGGGAAACAGTAATATTAGTTTTGCGATTTATAATGATGACGAACTAATTAATAAATGGCGCATTAAAACTGATATCAATAAAACAGCCGATGAATATTCAATTATCTTAGGTAATTTAATCAAAGATTATTCAATTGATGGAATTGTTATTGCTTCTGTAGTACCAATCGTTACCAGTTTATTAAGTGCCTTTTGTGTTAAGTATTTAAATACTGAGCCTTTAGTTATTGGACCAGGTATTAAAACGGGCTTAGATATTAAATTAAATAATCCCAAAGAAATTGGTGCTGATTTAATTGCGAGTGCTGTAGGTGCTAAAGTTAAATATCCCCAGCCATCTATCATTATTGATATGGGGACAGCTACTACGATCTCATTATTAGATAAAAATTGCTTTAACGGTGGCGTACTAATGCCTGGAGTTGAAACAAGTTTATTTGGTTTAGTTACAAAAACCGCACTTTTACCTCATATTGATATTAAAGCACCAAAAAACATCATTGAACGTGAAACAGTTGCCTGTATGCAGTCAGGTATTGTTTTTGGAAATAGTGCCATGCTTGATGGGATGATTGATTTAATTGAAGCAGAATTTGGAGAAAAATGTTTTATTATTGCTACAGGTGGTCTCGCTAAATATATAATCCCCCATTGTAAACATCAAATTAAACTCGATAAACATCTTATTTATGATGGTTTACGTGAAATATATTCTAAGAATACTCTTATAGAAGCGAAATAAGATAAACGCTAAAAAAGCTCTTGAAGTGATCAAGAGCTTTTTAATATTATTAATTATCTTCTTATGGATCTATTTGTGAGGCCTTTAAAGAAGGCACTATGGATGAAAATATCTCTATTATAAAGCCAATTATAATAAACCAAATAA
>CALFRW010000141.1 GCA_937919135.1 uncultured Haloplasmataceae bacterium | reverse complement strand
ACGGATGGTTGTTTAGATAAAAAATTATAATTATAGTGGTATAGAGTGTTTTATCAATTAAATTATCTAAAATAAAAAACTCGTGAAAGATTATCAAAGAGATAACTCACGAGTCTTTTTTTTATGGGATTAAAAAAAATGTAATAGCTAATTTCAATTTAAGTCAATATTTAAATAAAATGCTCAATAATTTTCTTGAAAAATGTCCAGAATCTTGGAATATGTTCATTCATTGCCTTAATAACCTCATTTTTATCATAACTGTAAGTATTTTCAATTCCAGAATAACTTTCATAGATAGTACCACTTGCTTTTGTCATTCCGAGGGCAATATCTGCATAAGCATTATCACCGATCGCAACATATTTTGCTACACTAAGGGCCCCGACACTAAAATAACCAATAGCGATGGCACCAATAGAAAATATACCACAAGCAATAGCTCCTACCGCAAAAATACCTAAAGCAATACTTCCAACGGATAATCCACCTAATGAGAATAATCCTAATGCAATTAGTCCTAAGGTCAAAACACCGATTGATAGAATTCCCATCGATAACAATCCAATTGCGATAAAACCTTTCGCTATATTACCAATCGCAATTACACCTTTAGCTTTATAAATACCCCGTCCAATATTAATATGAATTAAAGGTAAACCACAAAAAGTCCTTTTACTTTTATACTCATAATGATATCTGGGCGTATTAGTATTTGTATTTGCTTCTACTCCTCTTAATAAATAATCGACATTAACTTGAAATAATTCAGCTAATTTTATTAGTTTATCAGTTTCGGGATAGGCAAGATTAGCTTCCCATTTAGATATTGACTGTCTGGAAATTTTTAAGTAATCAGCTAGATTTTCTTGAGTCATATTATTAAGCTTTCTTAATTTTTGGATTCTTTCTCCTGTATTCATTATATCACCTCTAGTTAAGTATACTTAACTTAGTGTAATCTATCAATCACTTTATGATATCGAAATGTAAACTTTAGGTTGCATAAAAAAAGATGATTTATTTTGATCATCTTTTATATCATTATGGCGGGACGTAAGGGACTCGAACCCCTAACCGACGGCTTAGAAGGCCGTTGCTCTATCCGGTTGAGCTAACGCCCCAATAGACAAAACCTATTTTACTATAAAAAATGACTAAAAGCAATATCTTTTTAATATTTTTTTCAGCAATCACCTTTCTTATGCAAGATTGATGCAAAACGATAAGATATATAGGTTAAATCTACTAATATAGTAATTATTAGCATTGTTTTATATTTAGTGAATAATTAATTTTTAGATTTTTTGTCTAATACCTCATGAAATTACTAAAATTGAATAATAATAAACTATGGAAAAAAATGTATTTGAGGAGTATTACATTATGGAAAGAATAATTATTTTTCCTAAAGCTGAATATCAAAGCTATCGCGAAGGCATAAAAAATTATAAAACAAAGGAGTACAAAAAGGCGATAAATTTCTTTGAAAAAGCTGTTAATGTTAAATATTTAAAAAAAGAATGCATAAAATATCTAATTGATTGTCATATTGAATTACACCACTTTGATGAGGTATACAAAATGATTGAAAATGAATTTATTGATAAGAATATTGATGAGGAATATTTATTAAAAAAATATTTACATACAATGGTTATTGAAGAGCAGTATCTTGAGGTCTTAGAATTAATTAATATTTATCAGCATACTCATAGTATTTCAACTGATTTAAGGTTATATTTAAATCAATTACAGAAAGCACTTGAGGATCAAAAAAGTCCAGGATTGATGAAATATTTTTTAAGTAATGATTTTAGTGACCACATTCAAATCATTCTTAATTTAGATAAACTAGATATTGATAAATACCATTTAGAAATGGAGCGATTTTTTAATAATCCCAATGTGGATGCATTTGTAAAATACAGTTTATTAAAATATGTAATGGAAAATAATATCTTTAAGGAAATAAGTTATACTAATTATTTTGCTGACTCATTTACGATTTCTAAAACTAACTATTTCGACTTAAATAAAAGCAACTTATTTTTAATTCCAATTTCTAAGGTAAGTAATAATTTAAAATTTGAAAGCAATCTTGAAGCTTTAATAACTAATATCTGGTATGATTTTTGCATCAAGTATTTTCCTAACTTGATTGAAAATATTGACCTAGCAAGTGCTGTATTACATGTTTTTATGTTAAAATCATTAAAGAAACAATTTAATATAAGCGATATCTGTAAAACTTATCAAATAACTACTGACCAATTATTTTATTATTTTAAGATGTAATTATTTTACAAAAATGTTTTTTATGTTATAATAATACATTGTATGAATATAAAAATGGAGGTTAACTGATGACTGTAAAGTTTGAAAAAATCGAAGATAATAAAGTTAAGCTAACTGTCACTGTAGAAGCTGAAGAATTTAATAAAGGATTAGATGCTGCATTTAAACTAGTTGTAAAAGATGTTACTGTACCTGGTTTTCGTAAAGGTAAGGTACCACGTCTAATATTTGAAAAGAAATTTGGTGTTGAGTCTTTATACGAAGAAGCGATAAATTATGTTATTAATAATACCTATTATGATGCGGTAAATGAAGCAAAAATCGAACCAGTAGCTCAACCAGTAATAGATGCTGATTTTGAAAATATGGGTAAGGATAAACCTTTTACCTATTTTGCGACTGTTGTTGTTAAACCTGAAGTTAAATTAGGTTTATATAAAGGGATTGAGGTTAAGCCTTTATCTCAAATAGTAACCGATGAGGATATTGAAAACGAGCTTAATAATTTATTAACTCAACATTCTGAGTTAGTTCTTAAAGAAGCTGAGGCTGAAAATGGTGATACAGTAGTTATTGATTATGAAGGATTTAAAGATGATAAGCCATTTGAAGGCGGTGGAGCTACTAATTATTCATTAAAATTAGGCTCAAATAGTTTTATCCCTGGTTTTGAAGAAAAATTAATCGGTATTAAGGCAGAAGAAGAAAGAACCATTGAACTTACCTTCCCTGAAGATTATCATGCTGAAGACTTAAAGGGACAAGATGTTATATTTAAAGTAAAATGTCATGAAGTTAAAACACTTGAAGTTCCAGAGTTAAATGAAGATTTTATTAAAGAATTAAATCATGAAAATATTAGTACTGTTGCTGAATTAAAGACTGATATTACCACAAAATTAACTACTAAAAAGGAAACAGAAGCAAAAAATCATCTAATTGATACAGTAGTTGATACTGCTAGTAATAATGCTGAAATAAATATTCCTGAAGAAATGATTGAAAACGAAACGGAAGCAATGATTAATGATACCGCTAAACGTTTAGAACAACAAGGAATGAATTTAGATTTGTATTTAAAATATACTGGTGGGACAAAAGCAGGTTTACATGAACAGTTTAAAGGGCAAGCCTTAAAACGCATCCGCTATAATTTAACCCTTGAAGAAATTGCGAAAACAGAAAATATTGAAGTAACAGAAGCAGAACTTGAAGCAGAATTTACTAAATTATCAGAAAGTTATAATTTGCCTGTTGAACAAGTCAAGTCTTTTTTCCCAGATACATTAGCATTAGAACAAGATATAAAACTTCGTAAAGCAGTTGATTTTCTAGTAGACAATGTAAAAGAAATAGAGTAGTTTGGTATCAATGTCACCTTTGTGCCATTGGTATCTTTTATGTGCTATTAAGTGAGGTGTAAAAATGAGTAAAATTAATGAAGAAATAACATGTTCGTTTTGCGGACGTTCAACACATGAAGTTAATCGAATTATTTATGGTGAGAATGTATATATATGTGATCAATGTGTATATATGTGCGCAGATATGTTAAAGCGGGAAAATATTGAAGATATTCATGAAAAAAGTGATGATTTTATCGATAAAGATAAAATCTTAAAACCGATAGAAATTTATCAACTTCTGAATGAATATGTAATTGGTCAAGATGAGGTTAAAAAGATTTTAGCTGTAGCTGTCTATAACCACTATAAACGGTTATTAAATGATGATGATGATAATGAAGTTGAAATTGAAAAAAGCAATGTGGTTTTAATTGGAAAAACTGGAAGCGGGAAGACACTTTTAGCCCAGACATTAGCTAAAATATTAGATGTTCCTTTTGCGATTAGCGACGCTACTAGTTTAACTGAAGCAGGATATGTTGGTGAAGATGTTGAAAACATCTTATTACGTTTAATCCAAGCAGCTGATTTTGATGTTGATAAAGCTGAAAAAGGGATTATTTTTATTGATGAATTAGATAAAATAGCTCGTAAATCTGAAAATCCCTCTATTACAAGAGATGTTAGTGGTGAAGGTGTACAACAAGCTTTGCTTAAAATATTAGAGGGTACAATTGCCAATGTTCCTCCTCAAGGAGGAAGAAAACATCCTAATCAAGATTTTATCCAATTTGATACTAAAAATGTCTTATTTATTTGTGGTGGGGCATTTGATGGTATTGAGGATATCGTAAAGAGACGATTAGGGAAAAAGGTTATTGGGTTTAATAACGCTGATCTTAAAAAAGTTGATAATAATGAAATATATCAAAATATTGAACATGAAGACTTAAATAAGTTTGGATTAATTCCGGAATTAATTGGGCGCTTACCGGTTTTAGGAGTCTTAAATCCTTTAAATGAAAGTGATTTAATCAAAATATTAAAAGAACCCAAAAATGCGATTATTAAACAATATGAAAAATTATTTAAATTTGAGAATGTAGAATTAATTTTTGATGATGCAGCTCTTAAGCTGATTGCGAAACAAGCAATTAAGCGAAAAACAGGTGCAAGAGGCTTAAGAAGTATTATTGAAAAACTGATGAATCGAATTATGTTTGAGTTACCATCTAAAGAAAATATAAAAACATGTATTATTACTAAAGAAGTAATCCAAAATAATGAAGAGCCTAAATATATATATCAAGAAGTAAAACATGTTGTTAAACAAGTTAAAAAGTCTAGTTAAATTGTATATCTATTGAAATAATATGTTATTTAGGATAAAATAAATTTACTAAAAACTGGAGGGGAATCCAATGATTAAACTTAATGAAGTGCAAGTATTAAGTCTACCAGCGATACCAATTCGTGGTATAGTAGTATTGCCTAATAATGAAATGCGGATTGAAGTTGGCAGAGAATCAAGTGTTAAAGCACTTATTGATTCAGAACGTTTTGATGGGCATATTGTACTTATTAATCAACAGGATCCACTTATTGATAATCCTAAACCTCAGGATTTATTAGACCATGGTATTGTATGTAAATTACTTATGAAGATTAAACAACCAAATGGTAATTACAAAGTCAAAGTAAAAGGGTTAATAAGAGCCTCTATTGAAGAATATTTTCAAGAAGAGCCATTTTTATTTACCCAAATTAGAACCTTACCATCTGTCTCTAAAGATCCTGAGAAAGAAATTGCTTTAATAAGAATGTTTATTAATACTGTTATCGAAAGTGCCGATCTATTATTCGCAACACCTAAAGAAGTAATCGCAAGTATTCAAGGTAATACAACTGCTGATAAAGTTTCAGATATCGTAGCTTTTCATTTAAGAACATCTGAGAATGAAAAATTAAAATATATTAGTATTATTGATGTTAATGAACGTTTAGAAAAACTATTAGTTGATATTGAAAAAGCTAAACAAGTATCACAAATCGAAGAAACAATTGCTCGTGAAGTTAAAAAGAATATTGAAGAAAATCAACGAGAATATATATTACGTGAAAAAATGAAAGTTATTCAGGATGAATTAGGTGAAAAAGCTAGTCGAGAAACAGAAGTAGCGAAGCTAAGAGAAGCAATTAAGAAGGCTGGTATGCCAGAAAAAACCGAACAAAAAGCTTTAGATGAATTAAGACGATTCGAAATGATCCCAAATTATTCAAGTGAATCAAATATTATTCGAACATATATTGAATGGTTAATTGCTCTTCCGTGGTCAAAAAGCAGTGAAGAGAATAACGATATTACACATGCTGAAGAGATTCTTGAAGCTGAACACTATGGATTAGAGAAAGTCAAAGAACGTATTATTGAATATTTAGCGGTTAAAGTTATGACTGATAAAACACCACCAACAATTCTTTGTTTAGTGGGTCCTCCTGGTGTAGGTAAAACATCATTAGCTAAATCAGTTGCTCACGCTTTAAACCGGAAATTTGTTAAAGCATCTTTAGGTGGTGT
>CALFRW010000140.1 GCA_937919135.1 uncultured Haloplasmataceae bacterium | reverse complement strand
AAATTACTTGGACTGATGATTTGATTCTTGTAGAGTATGTAGGGAATGATGAAAAGTGAAGAATTAATTTGTAACTATTGGCTTCTCTTTCTTTATTTTTACAAAATGATTTTAATATTATTAGAGTATGACCTTTTTCGTATATGTATTAGGAATTAATGATAATTCAAGTTTACCTATTTTTCGACATTTATAATTTAAAAAATAAAAATTTATAGTAATTTTTGTATTAATTTTAGTATTTAACTCAATTATATTAAATTTAATTATATAAATAGAAAAATATTATTGTCAAAAAAAGATGATATGATATAATTATTATTGATATATGGAACTATTCATATATTTTGTTGTTTTTGATTTTTACTATTAAATATTTGGGAGGATTGCTATGAAGAAAATATTAACGATGATATTCGTTATGTTGTCAGCTGTATTATTATTTAGTAGTAGTATTAATAATGTTAGAGAAGATAAATATATTGTAAAAGCAAGTAATAGCATTGATAAAGAAAATGATTTTATTATTCAAGGTAGCACTGATGATTTACTTTATGAATCTGAGATTGAGGAGTACTTAAAAGAGAAATTTACATCATCAAGTTATAAGTATGTTAGTTCTAGTGAAAAAAGCGGAAGTAGAAAGGTTTTAACTGGGGTTAAAAATCCTAGACAAGGTTACTTAAATGCACATTATGAAAGTGAAAGGGATATTACTATTAATAATACCTGTTCAATTGTAGCCATTTCAATATTATTAGATTATTATAATCAAAATGGAAAATTAGGAAAAGTATATGATTTAGATATTGAAGATTGGTTTGTTAAAACCATGGACATCGCCTTGGCAAACAAATTAACAACTAAACGTGATGGAACATATTTATCTGATATTGATAATATACTTGATTTAGTATTTGCTTCAATGAATATCAAATTATATGGTAATAATGATTACTATTATCTTTATGATACGATTAAAGAAAGTGTGAAAGCTAAAGTACCTGTTTTATTCCATATTCCTAATCATAGTACTGTCGCTCAAGGATATGTTACATATAATGTAAAAGTTAAAGAAAGATATTGGACTTGGTTTCAATATAAATGGAGAACAGTTACTAAATCAGTAAACTTTGTGATAGTAAGTGAGGGATGGGGAAGAAGTGAATCATATTTTGAAACTTCATTAATCGCTGATAAGTTCCCTAACTTTGGACCTTATGCAATTACAAAAGTTACCAAATAAAGAGGTTTTTTAAAAAACCTCTTTTAGATGTATCTATAATAAGGAGGAAAAAATGAGAAAGACTTGGATAATCATAATTGTTGTCGTCATTATTCTTGGAATAACAATATTTATATTTTATCAAAATAGAGAAACTACTATATCAGTACAGTCATATGATAGAAGTTCTAAATTTGTTTTAGGTAAGTATAAAGTAATTGAATATAGTACCACAAAAGAACATTTATCTCCTATGTCTGGATTCAAATTTAAGAATGAAGAAGATGAAAATGAATTTTTAAAAGATCTTAAAAATATAAAAGAATATATTGGTCTTTTTAAATATTATAAATACGAATTTTATTATTTATTTAGTAATGATGATTTTTTTGTAATTCGTAAGGATTCAACAGGTGATTATGTACTTAGACCTGTATTTGCAGTTTTTAATAGCGAAGTAAAAGAATTAAACCTTAGATTTCATTTTCCTGTGGAATATGATTTTGATGATTCTGAAAGAGAAGATATTAAGTTAAATATGACATATAGTGAATTTATTGAATATTATGAGAGATATTCAAGTGATGAAATCTATATTGATTATGAGAATAAAGTAATATATTCTGCAGCTTACAAACATTATGTTCCTGGCGATGTAAAAGGTAAACCAATAAAAATTACTTGGACTGATGATTTGATTCTTGTAGAGTATGTAGGGAATGATGAAAATTGATAAACATTTCAAATGTTCATAAATCATATGGAAAAGTTAAAGCTATATCCGAAATAAGTTTAACTTTAGAAAGAAATAAAATAATAGGTTTAGTAGGAAATAATGGGAGCGGGAAAACTACATTAATGAAAATTTTATCAGGTATGATAAATTTAGATTATGGAGAAGTATTTATTAATGGTGAAAGGTTAAATTATAAACATAATTTATTAATTGCGAATCTAATTGAGGAACCCTGTTTTTATCCAGGATTAACAGGAAAAGAGAATTTATGTTATTTTTTAAAAATAAATGATCGAGAAAATTTAAATTTATCTAAATATGTTGATTTATTTAATATGAATGAACATATAAATAATAAATATAGAACATATTCACAAGGAATGAAACAAAGATTAAGATTAATCTATATATTGTCACGAGATACGGAATATTTATTGCTAGATGAGCCTTTAATAGGGTTAGACCATCTCGCAATACAGATATTAAAAAAAGAACTAGTAAAACAAGTTAATGAAAAGAATAAAACTGTATTTGTAGTAAGCCATAATATAAAAGATTTAGAGAGTATCTGCGATGAGATAATATTTATTAAAGAAGGTAAATTAGTAAATAAAATAAATATGAAGGATATTAAAAAAAGAAATAGGTATGAAATTAGTTTTTTTAATGAAAATGATGTTGAATATGCAAAACAAATACTAGTTGAAAAAATATTTTCTATTAATAAAAATAAAGTTATTATTGAATTAGATGATGAAACAATGATATCTTCTATTATTAAATCATTGGTAGATTTATCAATTAAAGAAGTTAAAGTCGTTCAAGATAGTCTTACAACTCTTTACTTAAGGTATTTGGGGGATAATACCAATGATAAATGAATTCTATAAATTAAAGAAATCACATATTTTTTACTTAATGATTTTTATATCTGTTATCATAATGATTTTATTTTCATTTTATTATTATGAGAAACAAGTTGATATAAAAATATATTGGTATACTGAAATTGAACAATATAATAATAAGACTGAAGTAATAGATTTATTAGATGAAGTAAAAAAAGAAATTAATTCTTTAAATCCTATGGATATTAATTATGAATTAGAGTATTCAAATTTGAATGAAGTAAAGAAAATATATGAGTATCTATCAATAAATTATGTACCTTATAATGATATTATTGAATATGATGTGATTCAAATATTTAATAATAATAATGTTGCTTATGCTAATACAATTCTATCCATAAATTCTTATATTATTTTTGTTATAAGTATTATATTTGCCTTATATTTAATAAATTTAGATTTTTTATACGGTACTCATAAAAAGCTATATACTAGAGGTGAAAAAAGAACAACTATTATAAAAAATAAATATCTATTGTATTTATCAGTAATAGTATTCATAACGTTACTCTTAATCGCTATTGGATATGCGATGGGATTTAGTTATCATGATAGTAAACCATTTATAATATTTACAGGAGATAATGTTAGTATCCTAAAAACACAAAATTATATGTTGTTAGATATATTTTCAACTATATTTAATAACATTATTGTTTCAAGTATTATTTTTTATTTAGCTGTTCTAATTAGAAAATTCTTAAGTTCGATAGTTATTTTAATCACCTTTAGCACAATTGCTTTATTTATCATACCAATGTTATTACCTGAATTAGAATATTTATTTCTTTTTATGCCACCAATGAATTTCTATACGGAAAGTAGTAGTTTAATAAATACATGCATTTTTATAATAATTAAATTAATTTCACTTCTATGTTTAATATTTATATCACTGTTTACTTTTAATAAAAGAGATTTAATATAATAGGTTTGATAAGTATGATGTTAGAATTAAGCAATTTTTAAGGGTTCTATAATATTTGAAGTTAGCAAAATACTTGCACAAATATTATAGGACCCCATTTTTAAAATGTGTGGCTTTTTAGTTCTTAGTATATTGAGAAATTAATGAATCAAATGTGGTAGGATAAAATGTATAAGCTTTATCAATTGCACCTTTATTATATTTCAAATGATGAATACAGTTTTTGTAGTCATCCATGTCCATATTATAAATATCAATATTATATTTCATAATCCATTCAAGCATCCCTAAAGCACACCAACTAATTTCAGTTGGTACTGGGCTAGAAATAATCACATGAAGCATATCTCTTAATCTGTGAATATCTTTTTTAACATTTGTATAACCAACATACTTACTTATTCGCCAAATAATTGCTTCACAATATGCTTCTAGTAGATTAGTTACGGATTGTTTGGTGATATTTTCATCGAAATATATTTTTGATCCCATTATAAGCTCCTTTTAAATATATTTTATGACTAATAACAGATAAAAACTTTGTATAATATTAGTTTTCTAAACAAATTCTACGATAATAAATACCTTTTATAACATTATAATATATTAATATTAATATAAATTGTCGAAATTTATTATATATCTTAATTTTTTATTATTATTTTTAGATAATAAGGCCCAGCGCCATAAATAAGTCAATCAAGAAGGAACAACCATAATGCTTGTTCCTCATGACTCAACCGTTTCAGCCAATTTATTTAGCGAATGGGCAAATATAAGCAGAAATTATGCTTGACAAATACAGAGATGAAGATTTAACAATTCGAAAGAATAAACTCAATGAGTGGCTCATTAAGCAAGGCTTCTAACTATTATACCAATTTTTTTGAATAGTGTAACAGTTTATTAATTTAATGGATCATTATTGTACTTGTTTAATTAACGTGGTATCCACAATACATAAAATATAATATGGAGGTGTTAATATGCCGCAGATTATACCTATAAGAGATTTAAAAAATACATCCATGATATCAGATAAATGTAAGGAATCAAAAGAACCTATATTTATCACAAAAAAATGGTTATGGGGATATGGTTATTATGAGTATGGAAGTTTATGAGGAAAGCATGGCTAAGTTATATGCAGCTAAATTGATTAATGAGTCTATTGATGAAATTGAAAATGGTATTAAAATGATAGATGGAGATGAATTTTTTGCTAAGATGAGACAAAAGTATGGGAAATAAATATTCATTGTTAATCTATCAAAAGGCAGAACAGGATATGAAAAATATATTTGAATATATTTCACTGGAACTTTCTGTTCCAAACGCTGCGATTAATTTAATAGAAAGATTTTATGATGTTTTCGAAAATGTAAGGTATTTACCATTATCTTGTCATATCAAATATTGTTGTAAGGATAAAAATCTCCGAAAATTGTGTATAGAAAGTTATATTATTTTTTAATCATTAAACCGAAGAATAACGGGATATTTCCAATATTATGCGGTAAGTGATAACTTGAGAAGCCTTAAATTATTCATGTACCAATTACGTCGAATTATCTTTTAATGGATAAATAGGCGTAGTCAAAAGAGAAGCATGACTTGGAGAGTTTTTAATCAATATATCAAAAATATCGATTACCTACACCAAGAATCATATACAACTTCTTTATAAATACTCGGTAAAGTTTAGTGAGTATAATTGAAGAGCTGGATGAGGGAAAACTTCACTTCCGGTTCTGTGAGGATTGAGCACTAAGTACAGTTAACACAGAGTAATGTGGAAAAGTGACTCTTTTACTCGACAATACTCCGCATGTGTATTTAATGAATCCCCCAAAACGAAGGCAAGATACTGGCCTTTCAAGAAAATTAGAGGAAGATATGATTGAACAAATTCAGTTCTTGAAACAAACCTATCCTCGGTTACCTGCAACACTTATTTATCAGAACCTCATTG
>CALFRW010000139.1 GCA_937919135.1 uncultured Haloplasmataceae bacterium | reverse complement strand
TCCCGTTTTCGACAGTTAATATGCAATAAAGAGGTAAGAAACCGTAGAGTTAAGCGGTTTTTACCTCTTTTTAGTTATTAATAAATGTTGTATGTAAATTCTATTTTGAAATTTTTCTTATTTTTTTATTGAGCGCTTTTGGCTGGTAATATTTTTTATCTAAGTTTAAGTCTAATATCGCATTAAGTGCTGTTAATATTTGTGAACCATTGTATATGGATTGGTAGTACATGTCCTGTACATTTACAACTTTCATATTTCTTAATGTTTCAATTATATTTTCAACTGTAAAGTGTGTACCATATGCATCTAGTTTTGCTTCTAGAAGACGGTATACTAGGAGAGCGGTGTAACATATCATAAAATGTGCTATAATGCGTTCTCTATTTTGGTGATAGACTGGACGTGCTGTAAAATTAGTTTTCATTACTCTGAAACAATCTTCAATCTTGTATCTTTTTGAAATGATCTCAATGATTGAACTTGCATCATCATCTAAATTTGTAGCTATGGCATAATATCCATCATATTTTTCTTCTTCATCAATCATCTTTTGGTTAAGGACATAAATATCTTTCTTTTTATCATTCGAAGATGATACCCTTTTAATAAAACGAGTTACATCATGTGGTCCTTTTTTATAGGAATCTGGTTCTAAGTTTTTCAGGAGTTTCTTAGCTCGTTCAATTTGTTTGTTTCTGATATACCGTTGGTATTCCATCATCTTTCTTGAAAATGTAATAATAACTTTTTGTTTAAGAAGAGCCTTTGATTTCACCTTTTTAGTTTTACCGTTCTTCAATTCCTTTTCTTCATATAGTCCAACATCAATAGCTTTATCAGCTATGATTATTTTATATGCCTTATCCGCATAAAGTGACAGATTCATTTTATCTGTTTTATCAAATGCCTTTAATTGCTCGATTGTAATAGGCTTGTCTGTAGATAAAAGACGATAATCACAATCATTAAATACAGCTTCTTTAAGTGTGTTTGATAATTTTTTGATGGACTGTGTCACGATAAATGCTCTTCCACCCATAGAATTAAATTTTCGAATGTTAAATGAGCCTAGCCCAGCATCAGCACAGTAGATAAACCTTTTACCTTCAAACATCTTTATCATTTTTTGTTCAAGGGGTATTGCGCAAGTCTGTTCATTATCCGAACCTGAATTTATACACATTGAGATTGGAATTCCGTTTGTATCCATGAATAACCCCATTTCAACAAGTGGATTAGGTTTATGTTCTTTTGATGCTCCATATTTTCTTAAACCTTTAATTATCTCACCAGTAACTTCATCTACATAGTCTTCATCATTGTCTTCAATTTCGAAATAATAATTGGTGCAATCAAAGTAACATACTGATGTATCCCTAGATACGATACGATTACTGTAATTGAACAAATGACTAATATATTCATCATAGTTTTGTTCAAGGATATCCATAGTACGTAGTATGTGGACATATTCAAATTTAGGTTGCTCATAATAATTATGTAGATGATCATAAGTTCCAAGTTTTGAATCAGGTTCTAGAATTCTCGCATATGTCAAGAAACGATTTACCAGGTTTGGATCATAAGTTATTTTAGAATCAGTAGTAACTTTTTTGAAGAATGAACTAATCGCAAGGTCATGATAAATATTTTGTAAAATAAAATATCCAATATTCAGTGAATTACTTGAAGATACTAGGTTATTACTTGACGTGATTTTTTCATCAAAATCAATAGTCACCTCCATTGAAACCTTATTATTCTTCATTACCTCGTTATACCATGCAATTTGTTCCTTGGCATAAGCTAAAGGATCGTCGGTAATTTTTAAAAGTTCTGAGTGCTTACCGATTTTGGCAACGTTCTTAGTTGTAGTCTTTTTTCCATTTCTAAAACCTTGTTGTACATAGTAAATTGGGTCCTTTGCCCGTTTATCATAATATAATTTCATATTATTATTATAACACAACATACAACAACATACAACACATACAACAAACTTTTTTAATAATTTGACATAAAAAAGACCGCTTTTAAGCGGTTTTGGTAATGTTTACCAACCCTTGAACTGTCGAAAACCCG
>CALFRW010000138.1 GCA_937919135.1 uncultured Haloplasmataceae bacterium | reverse complement strand
AGCTGTTTTAGTGTTTGTGATATTTTTTGGTAAAACCTTTTCCGTTTTCGTTATGAAACCTGAATGTTCAATATGATTGATGTTATTATCTCTATCATAATGCACATCGTAAAAGTCATTTGTTAGTAAGCCATTTACGGTTTTATAATATCTTATTACTTTTTCAGTAATTTGGTATGGGGTGTAACTAGCTTCAGCTAACTTTGTATTAAACTCATTAAGTAAATTATCTGTTAGGATTGGGAGACTGCTGATTGAAATTTCTGGTGTGGAAATTATTAAATATTTATCACCAGCAATTTTATAATCAGCTACATTATCAAAGGGCCATAAAATTCCAAGTTCTCCAAAACTTGCTGCTTGTTTAATTGTACCACCTTCTGCTAATTTTTGAAAAAAGCGGTCAGTAAAGGTTTTAGTTGAAGCGACCGATACTGATTTGTTGAAGCCGACAGCTGCTTGTGCGCCTTCATTTACTGATTTATTAGCTATTGATATTCCTGTATAACTAGCTGACCACATCGCAATTTTAACATTATCCATACCGCTAATTTGATTTACTAGTAATGAATCAGATGAAAAAGCTATTCCAGTACCATTTACATAACCTAAACCCGAGAAAAAGACAATTTCACTGTTTAATCTTCTAATATCTCTTTCATCTTTACTTAGAATATGAGTGGCATCTTTGTCAGTAAATTTATAGGTTTTATACATGTTTTCTAAGTAATTATTGGGGCTGTTTAAACTTGGTATGGTGTTTATACTATAGTCAAAACCATATAAAACAGCTTGTTGTTCACGAATCTGAAGTTGATAAGTACCAGACATCGATGTATAGGCAAATCTCGTGCTAATTTTGATTGTTTTGTATTCACCAATAAATCCAATAGCTGCATTTAAACCCACCCCACTATCATCATCTAGCAATGTACCTTCACTTAAATCCTTTATTATTAGATAAGTATCGTAATTTCCAAATGTTTCAACTATATAATATTTTTGTTGTGCTAAAGTAATATAATAACTTTTAGTTTGTCTAGAGCTCAGGCTTACATTTTTTTTCTCATTTAAATTTATTGTGACATCAGGGGGATTTGTACCGCAATAGACAGAACCATCTGGTAATACTACACAAGGCTCATAACTTGCATTTACTTTAAAGATAGCAATAAAAATGAAAGTTATCCCTAAAGTAAGAAAAAAAATAAAACTCTTTAAAATATTCATCTAGGACTCCCTTCTATTATTTTTTCTATTATACCAAGTGATTTTTATTTATTTTGTCGATTTATGTCTAAAAAATGAATGAACGTAAAAAGCGAGTATGAGAAGCAAGATAAAGTAATTTAAAAGGGTTTTCTTTCATATATATATAAAAGCATATTGACAAGAAATAATAATTATAATACAATTAGATTGACTAATCAGTCAAATAAAACTGAGGTGATAATTATGGATAAGTTTAAAAGTTTATTAACCAAATTACAAAGTTTACATCATGAAAACATGTATAATAATGATTTTTTATTAACATGGGAAAAGACCGATTCTGAAATTCATTCTGTATTTGTTGTCGCAGAGCTGTTACGGAGGATGAGAGAAAGTAATATTTCGCCTAAAATTTTTGATAGTGGTTTAGGAATTTCTCTATTTAGAGATAATTCAACACGCACTAGATTTAGCTATGCAAGTGCTTGTAATTTACTTGGTCTTGAAGTTCAAGACTTGGATGAGGGAAAATCACAGATTGCACATGGTGAAACAGTCCGGGAAACAGCTAATATGATCTCATTTATGGCTGATGTAATTGGAATTAGGGATGATATGTTTATCGGTAAAGGTAATACCTATATGCGAGCTGTTAGCGCTGCAGTAAAACAAGGATTCAAAGATGGTGTTTTAGATCAAAGACCAACATTAGTTAATTTACAATGCGATATTGATCATCCAACACAAATTATGGCTGATACATTACATTTAGTAAATCACTTTGGTGGAATAGAAAATTTAAAGGGGAAAAAGGTAGCGATGACATGGGCATATTCACCATCGTACGGTAAACCTTTATCTGTACCACAAGGTGTAATTGGTTTAATGACAAGGTTCGGGATGGATGTAACCCTTGCTTATCCAGAAGGGTATGAACTAATGCCAGAAACAGAAATATTGGCACAAAAGAATGCAGAAGCTAGTGGAGCTAAATTTGTCAAGACAAATTCAATGAAAGAAGCTTTTATTGATGCTGATATCGTATATCCAAAGAGCTGGGCACCATTTGCCGCGATGGAAAAACGTACTGATTTATATGGTGCAGGAAAGTTTAAAGAAATAGATGAATTAGAGCAGGAATTGTTAGCGCAAAATGCACTTCATAAAGATTGGGAATGTAATGAACAGTTAATGAAACTAACGGAAAATGCTTTATATTTACATTGTTTACCTGCAGATATTACCGGAGTTAGTTGTGAAGCGGGAGAAGTAAGTAAAAATGTGTTCGATAAATTTCGTGAGCCCTTATATATCCAAGCAGGTTATAAACCATATATTATCGCAGCAATGATTTATTTAAGTAAGGTAAAAAATCCAGTTTCAACTTTTGAAGCATTAATTAAAAGAAATAAGAACAGGTTTTTAAATTGCTAGACAAGAAAAGGGAGGATGAATATGAGTGACAAAATGCGACCCCTTTCATTTGCTAAATTAGTTACATGGATAAAAAGTGAATACTTAACACGCGGAGAAATATTTGGTATTCGTAAAAGTAAAATATATCGCAGTACTGAGTTCCATAAGCTTAAGATCTTTGGTGAAGAAATATCTACACCCTTAGGTCCTGCTGCTGGACCTCACACTCAACTAACACAAAATATTGTTTCTGCATACTTAGCAGGTTCACGCTTTATTGAACTTAAAACTGTTCAGATTATCGATGGTGAGGATTTACCTGTTAGTAAACCATGTATTTATGCCCAAGATGAAGGATATAATGTTGAATGGTCTACAGAACTACGGGTTGAGGATGCTTTCTCAGAGTATGTTAAAGCATGGTTTATCTTACATATATTAATGAAAGAACTTAAGCTTTGTAAAACAAAAGATTTTATTTTTAATATGAGTGTTGGTTACGATTTGAAGGGTATTAAGTCACATAAAATTGATGTTTTTATTGAAGGCTTAAAAGATGCTTCAAAAACACCAATATGGCAGGAATGTATCTCTTATTTAGAAACAAATATCAATTCGTTTAATAATTTTTCTTTAGAAGATTTAAAAAATATTTCTCCTAGCATCTGTCAGTCCATTACTTTATCAACATTACACGGATGCCCACCAGATGAAATCGAACAAATCGTAACTTATTTACTTAAGGAAAAGGGATTACATACATTTATTAAAATGAATCCAACATTATTAGGTGAGGCATATGTCAGAGATACATTAGATGTCATGGGATATGGTTATATAAAATTAAATCCCCATCATTTTAAAAATGATTTACAGTATAATGATGGAATAATGATGTTAAAACGTTTAAGAAATTTAGCTGAACTATATAATTTAGAGGTCGGTGTTAAGTTAACAAACACTCTACCGGTGAAAATTATCAATGATGAACTTCCAGGAGAAGAAATGTATATGTCAGGAAGAGCTCTTTATCCACTTACAATTAAACTTGCAGAAATGCTTTCACATGAATTTTCGGGAAAGTTAATGATATCATATTCTGGAGGAATTGATTT
>CALFRW010000137.1 GCA_937919135.1 uncultured Haloplasmataceae bacterium | reverse complement strand
TAAGCATATTAATTGATAACCATTATCAATTAGCATATAATAAAGATAAAGTTAAGGAGGAAAAATTATGAAATTTGAATTACCTAAATTATTATATGATTATAATGCATTAGAACCAAGTATTGATGCATTAACTGTTGAAATTCATTATGATAGACATCATCGAGGTTATGCGAACAAATTAAATGAAGCATTAGAAAAACATCCAGAATTTGCGGAAGGGAAAACGATTGAAGCAATATTAAGTGATGTAAATAGTATTCCAGAGGATATTCGTCAAGCAGTTATTAACACTGGAGGAGGGTATGCTAATCATAATCTTTATTGGGCGATTTTATCACCTAATGGAGGTGGGTTACCTAAAGGTGAATTATTAGCTGCCATTACCAAAACCTTTGGTTCATTTCCAGAATTTAAAACTGAATTAACTAAAAAGGCAAACAGTGTATTTGGTTCAGGATGGGCATTTCTAGTCGTAAATAAAAATAAAGCATTAGAAATTGTTGCATCTGCTAATCAAAATTCACCATTAAGTGATGGTAAAACACCAATTCTCGGTATTGATGTATGGGAACATGCTTATTACCTAAATTATCAAAATAAACGCCCAGATTATGTAACTGCAATATGGAATATTATTAACTGGGATGAAGTAGAACGATTATATAATGAAACTGTTTAAAAACTGACCTTGGTCAGTTTTTTATTTTGAATAATCTGATATAATTATTATGGGAGGTAATAATGTGAGATGTGATTGGTGTTCAGGCAATGAATTATATATGAAGTATCATGATGAGGAATGGGGTAAACCAGTGTATGATGATGAAATTTTATTTGAGTTTTTAGTATTGGAGTCGATGCAAGCAGGGCTTAGTTGGCTAACGATACTAAAGAAGAGAGAAAATTTTCGTCAGGCATTTGATAATTTTGATGTTCAAAAGGTCAGTAAATATGATGAAAATAAAATATTAACCCTATTAAATAACCCAGGTATTATTCGAAATCGTCGTAAAATTGAAGCAGCGATTAATAATGCGCAGTGTTTTATTAAAATTCAAAATGAATTTGGTAGCTTTGCAAACTTTCAATGGGGATTTGTTAATCATAAACAAATAATTAATCACTATGATAATATTAAAGCTGTTCCCGCTACCTCACCTTTATCTGATAAATTCGCAAAAGAATTAAAAAAGCGGGGTTTCAAATTTTTGGGTTCGACAATAATTTATGCTCATTTACAAGCTGTTGGAGTTATTAATGACCATATAGATAGTTGTGAGTTTAAGGAGGAAAGTTATTATGGAAATGGAACCAATTTACCAAAAACAGTTTAAAATTGAAATTAGTGATGTTGATTTTAATAAGGAATTAAGATTAAGCACTCTTTTTAGTTTATTTCAAGATGTTGCCAGTGAAGCAGTTGATAAATTAGGGATTGGTATTAATACTTTAGCTAATAATTATGGTGTTGCTTGGGTGTTAATAAAAATGAGAGTTGAAGTGTTAAGGTACCCGACATGGGAAGAAAAAATTATTATTGAAACTTGGCCTAGGGAAATCAAAACATTAGAGTTTGAAAGAGATTTTTTGGTTTATGATCAAAATAATAATTTAATTATTAAAGCATCATCAATTTGGATTATCCTTGATACTAATACAAGAAGGATAAAACGTAGTAATACCTTACCCGCAAGATATATACAAATGACAAAAAAAGCCCTTGATAATAAATTTATGAAACTAAGAGCTTTTGGTGATTTACATGAAGCATATAAAAGAATGATCGGTTATAGTGATATTGATTTTAATGGTCATCTGAATAATTCCAAATACATTGATTTTATTACCGATTGTTTCCCGCTTCAAAATCATCAAGACTTTTATGTAAAGGCAATAGAGGTGAATTTTATTAATGAGGCGTTACCAGGTGAAACATTAGTATTAAAAAAAGATGTAACTAATGTAAATGAAAACACCATTTATATCGAAGGCGAAACTAATAATCAAACAACATTTAAGGCTGTCGTAGAAATCGAAAAGCGTTAGTTTTTCTTGACTATAGAACAAACGTTTGCTAATATATAGATAGGTGAAGATTATGAAATATATAAAAGCAAAACAGATATTATCCTCTTATTCTAGTGGTGACAATTGGTTTGGCTGTAATTATAATATGAATATATATAAAGGATGCAACCACGGTTGCATTTATTGTGATTCACGTAGTGAGTGTTATCAGGTTGATAATTTTACGGAGATTAGGGCTAAAGAAAATGCCCTCTTAATTTTAGATAAAGAATTAAAATCAAAGCGAAAAAAGGGGATTGTCGGCACTGGTGCAATGAGTGATCCTTACAATCCATGTGAAAGTAAATATAAGTTAACTAGAGGCGCTTTAGAGCTAATAAATAAGTACCAATTTGGTGTTGGTTTATTAACGAAGTCAACTTTGGTTTTACGTGATTTGGATGTGTTATTAAAAATAAAAGCGAATAATATAGCGATGGTAAATTTTACGATTACTACTTTTGATGATAGCCTAGGTAAAATAATCGAACCACATGTGGATATTTCATCGGAACGTTTTAAAGCTGTTAAAAGCTTAAGTGATGCAGGTATATTAACTGGCGTTCTAGTTTGGCCACTACTACCGTTTATTAATGATACTGAAGCTAATATTTGTGGTATTATTGAAAAAGCCGCTCAGTGTGGAGCAGCATTTGTGATTACTTATCCTGGTGTAACATTAAGACAAAATCAACGGGATTATTATTTTGCTCAATTAGATAAATTTTTTCCGGGATTAAAAGAAAAATATATTAAAACATATGGATTATCATATGAGTGTCTCTCTCCGAATTATCACAAACTAGCTGAAGTAGCAAAAGAAACTTGTCAAAAGTATCGATTACCATATAAAATGAGTGATATTGTTAAAGTGATAAGAGATGCTAATCCGGTTAAACAATTATCACTTTTTGATTAAATTGGTTGAATGCATTTACTATTATCATTTCTTACGTTATTTACAATTTGCGAAACCTGATAGTAATCCATATTATCAGCTTTAAATGGAGTTAGGAGAGCACTAAGGGTTTCATAATCAGTTATTTTAGGATTCAACCAAAGGGTTTCACTTTCTTTTGTCAGGATAACGGGCATCCTGTTATGAATCGGTTTAATAAGTTCATTTGGTGATGTTGTTATGATTGTACATGTATAATGTTTTTTACCATCACTAGTAAGGTAAGGATTCCATAAACCAGCTAATGCGAAAAGAGGTTCGTTTTTTACCGTAAAGCGGAAAGGTATTTTTTCGTTATTTGCCTTTTTCCATTCATAAAAACCATCTACTAATATGATACATCTGCGGTTTAAATAAGCTTCTTTAAATAAAGGCTTTTTGTGAAGCGTTTCAGCTTTGGCATTTATTGTATAAAACTTATTATCTTTAGCCCAAGTAGGAATAAAACCCCAATTAAGTAAACCGACACGATTTCTCTTACCGTCATTAATTAGCGAAATTAGATTAGATTTGGGACCGACATTATATCTAGGTAAATTGTAGTCGAGATTATAATCATCAATATCATATTGCTTCCGTAATACTTGAATTAAGTCGTCTTTATTTAAAGCTATACTGATACGTCCGCACATATAGAACCTCCTTTTTTTATTAATTATATTTTAACTGTATTTATATTATTACGCAATAAATATCCTTTAAGATAATTTTTATCTATTTATGATAAAATGATAGTATAATGAAAAACCGCTGGAGGAGTATATTAATGAGTAAGATTAATGTTTTTATTGTTGATAGTTTTACAAGTGAGCAGTTTAAGGGAAATCCTGCTGGAGTAGTTTTATATGGTAATGATTTATCAGCTGAGTATATGCAAAAAATTGCCCAAGAAATTAATTTGTCGGAAACTGTTTTTGCGATTAAAACAGATAATTCTGATCGTTTAGTTGTGCGTTATTTTACAAGAACCCAAGAAATAGACTTTTGTGGTCATGCTACACTGGCATTAGCGTGGATTTTAGGAAAAAAAGCAAAGCTTACGAAATTAACATTAGCTACAAATGTCGGTGAAGTGTTAATTTTTGGCGAGTATGAAGAAAATGAACTTAAAAGGGTATTTATGAAACAAGTAGCGCCACAAGTAAAAGCTTTTACAGGTAATAATTTGGAGCTCATCAGAATCTTAGGTTTAGAAGAAACTGATATTGACAAAAGGTACCCGATTAAATTAGCATATACCGGGAATTGGGATATTTTTATTCCACTTATAAATTCCCAGATAATTGAAAAAGTAAATCCTAATATCGCAAAGTTAAAAGAGCATAATAAATATTATCAAATTTCAAGCACTCATCTTTTTACTTTCACAGATAAATATATAGTAACGAGGAACTTTTCTCCCGCTGTAGGGATCGATGAAGACCCTGTAACTGGTTCATCAACAGGAGCCTTAATTGGTTATTTCTTATTTGAGAACTTTTTAAAATTTGAAAATCAGAATATTGATGTCATGCAGATAAATTCTCTTAATCGTCCAGGCCTTATAAATGTCAAAATTGTCGTAGAAAAGGATAATTTAGCAATATTTGTTGGGGGCTCAGCAGTATGTGTCTTAGAAGGAAATTTATTTCTTAAATAAATAACAAATTCAGTTTTATAATTTAGTTTTGTAATGTATAATAGGGATATAATAATTTTTAGGAGGTGTGCATATGTCGATTTTTAAATATGCATATAATCAATCAGAAAAGGGTATCGGTAAAGCAATTTTATTTGGATTTATCATGGGTTTACTTTTTGCTTTATCAATTCTCGTTATTCTATTAAAAACGATGTCAACATACGATGATAAAGAATTAAAAAATATCGCTGATGAAACAGGGTGTAAGATTGTAAATTATGAATTAACCTGTGATAAGGATTATTATGAAGGTAAAGACTATTTGATTGATTTAAATTATACTGAAAATAGTAAAAGTGACAAAGAAATAATATTCACTCAAAAGCAAGTAATCTTTGATACTCAAACTATAGAATATAAAACAATAATGGGTACACAATCTGATTTTGATGTTAATGATTTAAATGAATTTATTAGTTCTTTTATATCAGCATTATATGTTTTAGGTTTTATTGGTGGTTTAATTGGAGGAACAATCTTTTATTTACTAGCTAATTTCTTATTAGCACTTGTGATGATGGGATTAATAAATTCTACCTTGAAAACCAGTATATCTTATCAACAAATGTATAAATTAACGATATTTACTTCTTTACCTTATGTAGCATTTAACTCAATTATTAGAATGATTTTTAATGCAAGGTTTATTGAACTATTACTTCCAACCTTTTTTGGTTCAACGTTACTCGCAATTATATTTGATTATGCAGTGATATTTGCGCTTACTTATTTCGCTGTAAAAAAAGGTTATGAACCAACAGAAGAAGTAGTTAATCCCCCATTTGAGGTTTTACAAGATGAAAGATACTAGGTATATTACCTAGTATTACTTTTTTGAGGAGGTAAAATTAAAATACTTCAGCTAATTCAGAAAAATTTGCGAGGTAACTAAATGTTTAAGAAGTATATTGGTGGAAAATATTTTTATAAAGAGTTGTTTATTGTAATTATCCCGATTATTATTCAGTTCTTCATTCAGAATTTCATTAATTTTCTCGATAATATTATGGTTGGACAATTAGGTGAAGGTGAAATAGCAGGGGTTGCAGTTGCAAACCAGTATTATAAATTATTTTATCCAGCCATAGTTTCAATTTGTACTGGTGCAGCTATCTTTACTGCCCAATTTAATGGTAAGAAGAAATATCAAGAATTGCAGAAAATGTTTGGGATTAAGTTAATTTTTCCGACATTGATTACCTTGATTTTCTTTTTTGTTGGCTTATTATATCCTGAACAAATAGTTGGTTATTTTGTCGATAAAGATACTGAAGCTTTTATTTATGGGATGAAGTACTTAAAAATAGCGATATGGAGCTTCTTACCGCTATCAATATCCTCCGCCTTTGCCTTTACTTTTAGACCAATTAGATTAACACATATCCCTATGGTAGCTAGTATTGTTGGAATTGTGATCAATTTAATCCTTAACTTATTTTTAATCTATGGTTTATGGTTTTTTCCTACTTTAGGTGTTGAGGGAGCAGCAATTGGTACAGTAGTTGCGAGGATTTTAGAATTATTGGTATATATAGTAGTGTTTTTAGTAAATGATTATCCTTTTAAAACTAAATTTCTCAATTATTTTAAATTGGATCTTAAACTTATCGGTAAAACATTTGTTAAGGTACTCCCATTATTTACTAATGAAGTTTTATATACATTAGCTTTAATGTTAATTTTTAGAACCTATAGTAGACTTGGAGAAAGCGAAATAAATGTGGTTAATATTGCGGATATTATTAGTCAGGTAGTATTTATCCTTGCTAGTGGATTAGGTACAGCGACAAGTATTTTTGTTGGAACAAAGTTAGGTAATAATGAGATTGAGGAAGCAGAAAAGAATGCTAATTATCTTTTAGGTTATTCAGTATTTATGGGAATTATTATTACCCTTTTATTAAGTATATTAGCTTTTATCGTCCCATTATTCTATAATATTCACCCTGAGACAAGACAACTTACGACTTATGCGATTTTAATACATGGAATGTTTGCACCTATTATAATGTTAACGCGAATACCTTTCTTTGTCTTAAGGAGTGGTGGTAGAGTAGTAGAGGTATTATTTTTAGATTCGATTTTTATGTGGGTAGTTAAAGTGCCGGTTAGCCTAATTTGTGGGTATGTATTAAAGTTTCCAATTATTCCTTTGTTTCTTGCGGTTGAGTCAACAAGAGTTTTAAATGCATTTATTAGTATGGCTTTATATAAAAGGAAAAAGTGGTTAGTAAATTTAACCACTTAATGCATAAAATAACAGTTTTTATTTATACTATATCATTAGATCCCTCTCTATTGGGATTTACTAGTTAAGGAGTTTCGATAGCGGAACTCTTTTTTGATTATTATAGATATTTATGATCCCGTTGATTTATAATGTTTGATGCCTAATTTCCAAAATAGTAAACAGGGGATGAGAAACAACATCCCTATAAAAGGAATAAAGGCATAAAGGTTGTTTTTATTAGTTTTATCTAAAACATATAATAGGGGGAGGTAATTAATAGTGCCAAAAGGTATCACGAAGGTAAAGAAGTTTTTAACCCAGTTTGGGTAGATATTCAAAGGATATTGACTTATCTCTCGGCCACCATCGGTTAAGATATTAATTACCTCTAAACCTTCAATGGTCCAAAATGTCAGTGTAGCTCCTAAAATAAATATACCTGCAAAAATAACAACACCACTTAAAATCATCGCAGTTAATGTGATGATTTTTAAATAATTCCAATCGAGATTTAAGTGATAAACTGCATAGACGAGAACAATAAAGCTTTGAAATAAGCGGCCAATGCGCGTGAATTCAAATCTTGACCCTAAAATTTGGATTAATGCTGACCGAGGTCTTACTAAGATACGATCAAATTCTCCGCTAATAATTAAACTAGAAAAACTATCAAAACCACGGAAGAAACATTCACTAAGTGAAAAGGCAATGTGAATAACAGCATAACATAGTGCAACTTCATATAATGTCCAGCCTTTTATTTGTTCAAAGCGTTGAAATAAAAAGTACATGGAGATAAAGATGCTAAAAGGGACAAAAAATTGTCCAATCGAAAGTAAAATAAATGAGACTCGATATTGAAGCGCACTTTTTAAGAGGATTTTAAGATATTGTAAATATAAACGCATCGTTAGCCTCCTTGAATAACAACTTTATTTAGTGCTTTCTTTAACCACAATTTACCAATTATATAAAGCGTAATGATCCAGAATATTTGCACAAAAATACTTATTATTGCTTCCTTATAAGCGATGTTACCAGCATAAATCCGGAAGGGAAGATCAGATGTATATCGAAATGGAAGTAAATAAGTAATAATTATTAATGTTTTTGGCATTAAAGGTATTGGAATAGTTAAACCAGCGAGAAATTCTCCAATAACACCAAAGATAAGAATCGAACCTACTCCTGATAAAGTATAAAACATGGAAATATAGATTAACATTGATAAAGAAATAACGATAAAAAGGCCTAGTACTAACGTGATAAGGAATAAGATAAAGGTAACGAAATTATTAGGCAAACTAAAATTGTATGGATAGGGTAAAAAATAAGCAATTAACAAAATCGGAAAAAAGCGTAATAAAGCACTAGATAAACGCTGGGCGGCTAATCTTGAAAACCATATGCCATATAAATCTACTGGTCGGCATAATTCATAAGCTATATCGCCTTTTGTGATTAATTTGATAATTTCATTATTGCGAAACCATAACATAATCAGTGCTAGTAAACTTTGTTGTAGCCAAACTGTCGTAATTAATTGATGTAACGAAATGGGTTGTATTGTATTAGTACTTTGATAAAAAGCTTGATAAATCATAATGTACATAAATCCCCAAAAAAATTGAGTCAAGATACCAGCAAAAGCAGCAACTCGATATTGTAGTCCCTGCGTTAAGCGCATTTTAAATAATGATAGATAAGTAATCATATTTGATACTCCTTATATAAATCAACAATAATTTCTTCTATTGAGCGGGTATCAACTGAAATATCACAGATGTCATAACAGTTTGATAATTTGTTGATAACTTCTGAAATACTGTTTTTCGTAACATCAATAGCTAATTTAACCTTATTTTCTGTTTCAGCAATTATTTTGTAAGGAATGGGACAGTCTTTTTTAGTTAAGTAGCAAATCGTGATAATTTTGTGCGCAGTAAACTTTTGTCTTAATTCAGGTAAGGAGCCATCTAATAAGATTTTTCCCTTCCCAATAAGAATAATTCTTTTTGCTAAAGCCTCGATATCATTCATATCATGCGTAGTTAAGATAATTGTTAGTTTTTTTTCATGATTTATTTCTTTAATAAACTTTCGTACTTTTAACTTAGAAATGGCGTCTAATCCGATCGTTGGTTCGTCTAAAAACAGAATTTTTGGATCATGTAATAATGCAGCAGCTATCTCACAGCGCATTTTCTGACCTAAACTCAACTGTCTAACAGGGGTATTTAAGATATCACCAAGATCTAATTTTGTTGTTAATAAATCTAAGTTAGTCTTAAATTGCTTTAAGGGCACCTTATAGATGTCTTTTAACAAATAATATGAGTCTAATACAGGTACATCCCACCATAGTTGTGACCTTTGACCAAAGACGACACCAATATGACGAACATATTCTTTCCTTTGTTTCCACGGTGTAAATCCGAGAATATTACATGTACCAGAATCAGGAACTAAAATTCCACTCATAATTTTAATGGTAGTGGATTTACCCGCTCCATTAGGACCGATATAACCTATTATTTCTCCTTCGTTAATATTAAATGTTATATCATCTAAGGCATTAATGATTTTGTATTCACGATGAATTAATGACTGGAAAGCTTGAAGCACCCCTTGTTTTTTTTGATAGATTTGATAGTTTTTACAAATATTTGCTAATTGAATCATATTCTACCTCCGTAAGGTACTAAACTTAAATATTATAACTTTTTAACTTATATTAGTCAATAAAAAGAAAAAAATATTTATAAAATTCCCTAATAATCACTTAACTTTTCCGTTTTAAGTCAATTATGATAAAAATATCTCCTTGATTAGAAGCAATGAATTATGGTAAAATTCTACTAGAGATTGGATTGAGGTGAAAAGATGGCAAAAAAAGCATACAAAATAGGTATTGATTTGGGAACTGCTAACACATTAGTGTACATGAATGGACAAGGTATAATATATAATGAACCATCTGTCGTTGCCTTTGATAAAGTGTCAGGAAAATGTATTGCTGCTGGTTATGAAGCAAACTCAATGCTAGGTAAAGAGCATAATAAGATAAAAATCGTTAAACCTTTAGCTGGTGGAGCAATAGCTGATTTAAATGCAACGAAAGCCAATTTGGAATTTGTTTTTGAGAAGATGGCAAATATAAATATAAATTTTAAAACGACTACAGTTTTAATTTGTTGTCCTTCTGAAGTCACTCAAATCGAAAGAGAAGCAATGAGAAATCTAGCAATAAAGTTAGGGGTAAGCGATGTTTTTGTAGAACAAGAAATCAAAGCAGGCGCTATTGGTGCTGGGATTGATATTTTTGCATCACGAGGTTCAATGTTAGTAGATGTTGGTGGTGGTACAACTGATATCGGGGTTCTTGCACTAGGAGATTTAGTTTTAACTGAATCTGTTCGAGTAGCTGGGGATCATATTGATAAAGAATTAATTAAATATGTTAAAATGAAATATAATATGGCAATTGGAGAGCAAACAGCCGAGCAAATTAAGAAACATCTAGGTACATTAAGAAATGATGCTACTGAAAAGGAATTTGCTTTTGCTGGTAGACATATTCAAACAGGCTTACCAAGTAAAATGATAATCAAGCAAAGTGAAGTAAGGACAATATTTTTCAGAGCTTTTGATACAATTTCAAATCATGTCAGAAAAATACTTCAACAAACACCACCTGAGTTAGCTGCAGATATTTTTGAAGATGGTATTGTTATTAATGGTGGTGGAGCATTAATTGATGGTGTAAAAGAATATTTTGAGGAAACTTTGGGATTAAAAATTGTAATTTCTAC
Organism: uncultured Haloplasmataceae bacterium; assembly: GCA_937919135.1. Classification (GTDB taxonomy): domain Bacteria; phylum Bacillota_I; class Bacilli_A; order Haloplasmatales; family Haloplasmataceae; genus CALFRW01. The sequence goes on along the minus strand of CALFRW010000137.1, from coordinate 2,431 downwards.
AAATCCCCTAACATCAATTGTGGAGGGAACAAAACTCTTATTACAGAATCGAGGAAATTATTTAGTAAAACCAATGGATTAATCGATAAATAAAAAAAATGGAGGATTGTTATGGCAAAAGATAAAAAAATCGGCATGGGTATTGATTTAGGTACTACTAACCTGCTAGTTTATGTTCAAGGCAATGGTATTATCTTTAATCAACCATCAGTTGTTTCATTCGATATTGAAACAGGAGAAGTTATCGCTGCAGGAGAAGATGCTTTCTCAATGATTGGAAAAACCCATGACAAAATTCGCGTAAGTCGTCCACTTCGTGAAGGTGTAATTTCTGATATGGATGCCGCAAAAGCACTATTAAGATATGTTTTTAAACGTGTACAAAATATCAGAAACTTTAAAGATACTAAATGTCTAATTTGTTGTCCATCAGAAGTAACACAAATTGAACGTGAAGCGATGCGCGATCTAGCAATTCAAATGGGAATACCTGATGTATTCATTGAAGAAGAGATTAAAGCAGGTGCTATTGGTGCGGGTGTTGACATTTATACCGCTAACGCAGCAATGATCATCGACATTGGTGGTGGAACAACTGACGTTGGTGTTTTATCATTAGGAGACGTTGTTTTATCGCAAACACTCCGGATTGCTGGAAATTATATTGACCAAGAAATTGTTAAATATGTACATAAGACACATAATTTAGTTATAGGTCAAAAAACTGCTGAAAGAGCTAAGTTTGAAATTGCCTCATTACTTGATGAGGAAGAAAAGTTCACCCGTGTTTCTGGACGTGACTTAGTAACTGGTCTTCCATCAGCAACAAAAATTTCATCAAAAGAATTAAGAAAGTTATTACTGCCAATTTTTGATGAAATCACAAATGTTGTCTATTCAGTATTGGAACAAACACCACCTGAATTATCAGCCGACTTAGTTGATAATGGAATTATCGTCAATGGTGGCGGAGCATTAATCCCTGGTGTTGTTGAATACTTTGAAGAAATGGTTCATTTACCAGTAATAATTGCTAATGATCCATTAACAGCGGTAGTAGAAGGAACAAAATCCCTACTTAAAAATCGTGGAAATTATTTGGTAAATCCTACTGAATAAAATTAGTTTAGAATACTCCATATGGATTTTGCATATGGAGTTTTTATGTAGAAGAAATATGGAGTGAGGGTTATGTATGAATTATTAACCGATAAATTATTAGAATTAAAAAATACTAACATATTTTATGGCGTGGTAAGTAAGATTGAAAAGTTAAATGAACGATTTTTAGTCAATATTGATTTGGTTAATGATATTACTAATGATATCGATGAAATCCTTTTTGCAGGTAAGATAAAGGGAATTTCTTATTCCTTTGAGTTAATTATTGAAACCTATAACTTAGCCTTTTTAGGTCACAAAGGCGAGGTATTTAAGCTAGAAGTATTAAAAGCTGATAATAGGTTTAATATCTATGAGGGTCGATTGATTCTCAATACTAAGAAAAAGTTTGATAAAATAAATCCTTACAAAAATAAAAAGGTAAAAGTAAAAATAGAAAAAGCATCGTTAGAGTATAAAAAGAAATATAAGGATAATCTAAATAAGCATCTTAAATACTTAGCTAATTTTTATCAAATCAATGAGCGCTTAGAACTTCCAGGACATAAGCAATATAATAATAGAAATGTAGAAGTAAAATATAGTCAGTATTATGTTGGTAATGGTAATTGTAGTTATATAAATATCGGGAACATAAGCAAAGGTTTTTTTAATTTAGGATTTTCAAAAATTTATAACCAGAAAGTGTATCGGTATAGTGGTTTTTCTAACCATAAACCAGATTGGATTATTATCTCTGATTTTAATCGAAGTAATTATTGTGCAGCGAATCGTTATGGCACAAGTGATATATTTAAATGTAATTGGATTTTCCCACTAATTGAAGCTGTTAATATAAATTTAATTCGTTTATTTTATAGTATAATTAATAATGGTGGTAAAATTAATCTTCTTAAGTATAAAGCAAACTCATCGGTGTGTACTTTAGCTATTGGTGATGTCTGTATGGATATATACTTTACCTCTGAAGCAAATGATGACAATGGTTTATGTTTATATATTGAAAAAGATAGCAAGTTCATTTCCTTTGGTAATTCTGATTACAATTTTATGACGAAATCACTAGTTAATCAACAATTTGATGTTATTGTATATCCCGCATACGAGTCTAAATATAAGACTAAAGTAGCAAAGAAAAAACATACCAATTATAATATTGGTAGACGTGATGGGTTTAAGATACATCGAATAGATAAACTAGGTTCTTTTATTTGTAAATTGTAAAAATATAAAAGGGGCTGTCGGATAATTAGTTTTTTTAACTAAGTATCTTTTGATTGCCTAAGTTAAAAGCTCTTGATTCACATTT
>CALFRW010000136.1 GCA_937919135.1 uncultured Haloplasmataceae bacterium | reverse complement strand
CCTATTACTCTTCAAAGTAGATATTCATGATAATATATCGATTATTGAGTGATGCGACACGAATTTAATATTTTTTCTATATAAATTTTTTACTTGAAAAGTCTCAATATTAGTAGTATTAGTTTGAATACGTTAAATTTATTTATTATTACTTACGTTAAAATAATCATATGACTAATGTAGTAAAGGAGATGATTGATTTATATGTATAAAAGAATAGTATTATCTATAATTTTATTACTTATTATTGGAGGATTTTATTTACTTGTGAGTAATCCTTTCAGAAAAATACCCCCAGATGGTGTTCCCAATGATTATTTTGATCAAATTGAAATATTAAGTAAATTATCAATTGATATAACTATTTATGGTAAAACTGTTAATTTACCTAAAGAAATTAAATACAAAGAAGTAGATGAATTAAGTATAGAGGGTATAGTTTCTTATAAAACTTATAAATTTTTGATAATTGATATGAGTGATATAGACAGCATAACTCATGAAGAGTTAGAAGTAATTAAAGAATTGTATTATGAATATTGTTATAATATATTTATTCTAGAACTAGGAAATAAATATATATACTTTGATGATCTCATTAATATAGAAGACCGTGGTCGCATTAAAAAAACCATACTATACTTCTAACCAAAAGCAATATGCGATTTTGGATATGATGGTAAGAACGATAAAAGACCTAAACAAAGTAAAATATAATGATTAAACTCATAGATGCAACAAAAGTATACACTTCAACACATGGTCTGCAGTATATAGGTATTGATTCATTAAATATATCTTTCCCAGCTGAAGGTTTTATAGTGATTTTAGGCAAAAGTGGGAGTGGCAAAAGTACTTTGCTAAATATTTTAGGGGGGCTAGATAAATTAACTACTGGAAAAATGATTGTTTCTAATCAAGATACAAGTTTGTTTTGTGAAATTGATTGGGATAATTATCGGAGTAATGAAGTAGGATTTATTTTTCAAGAATATAATTTACTTGATAATTATGATGTAAAAAAGAATTTATCTATTCCACTAGAAATTCAAGGTTATAAAAAGAAAAAAATTGATATTAAAATTGAAGAAGTATTAAGGTATGTAGAACTTTTATATCATAGCAATCGTAAGATTGGTGAACTAAGTGGAGGAGAGAAGCAAAGAGTTGCAATAGCAAGATCGTTAATAAAAAATCCTAGAATTATTTTAGCTGATGAACCTACAGGTAGTTTAGATGAAAAAACTGCAGAAACTATTTTACATTTACTATATAAGATTTCGAAAGAGCGACTTGTAGTGGTGGTAACTCATGATAAAGATATTGCGTATAAATATGCTAATAAAATCATCTATGTTTATGATGGGAAAATTACGGATGAATTTGATAATGATTATAATATAAGCGAAGAAATACAGTATAAGATTAATGTATATGATAATAACCTTAATAAACTTAAGTCAATATTGGTTAATTCAGAACCTAATCTTATAAGAGAAATCCAAAAGATTTATCGTGATAAAAAGGACCACTTTCTAAATATCACATCTAAAATCGAAGATAAAAAATATACTCCTAAAATTGAAGAAAATATTGATGATATAGAAGTAACAAATAATAAGCTTCCTATATATTCTGTTTTAAAGATGGCTTTTAGTAGTTTAAAAGAAAAAAAAGTAAGACTATTGATGATTATTTTTGCTTTTGGACTATCTTTAGCATTATTATTTTCGATAGTAACTATTAAGCGATATAGTAATGCTTATACGATAGGAAAATTTTTTGAAGATAAAAGTATTAATGAAATTAATGTGTATGACTCTAATTGTTATATGAATGAAATTTTTCATGATGTATGCAAAAACTTGAGAACTGGTTCCTATATGGTAAAATTGCTTGATTCTACATTTGGTGAAGAATCGTTAATAGGTGTTGTTAATGATTATGATATAGTACATGAAATGCCATATTTTGAACCTATCAGTATATCATTAAAAATACTAAATAACTTAGAATATTTAAATAATTTTGATATAGTAGGTCAAAAACCTGTAAATTCCCATGATATTGTTGTAACTGATAATATCATATATAGATTATTTGGTAAAGATAGTAATCTTTCTAACTATTTAAATTACCAAATAACTAGCACTAAACAAGAACAATTTAATATTACTGGAATAATAAATACAAGTAATTTGGATACTAACTCACTCGGAGATGGCGATGATTTTAAAAATAGCATATTTATTTCCCACCTTTATATTAATGATTTAAAAGACAACATAAAAACCATTAATGTTCCGGGAAGTAACTTATATTTAGAAAATAAGAGTCTAGTAAGAGAGATTAGATATTCTGCTTACGACCAAGATATAACTATCTTATATGGAGAGATTCCAGTTTCAAAGAATCAAGTAGTAGTCTCCGCGCAATTTGTAAGCAATTTGTTAGGTATGGATTATTATTCATTAATTGATAAGACATATTCAATAGATTATATAAACGAAGTATTACTTAATAAAAATTATGAATTCAATGATATTTATCATGATGACTATCACAAAGTATATTATGAATACATTAACATGAAGAATTTTTTTCAAGAAGGAGTTAGAATTACTGGGATATTTGATGAGAATAACCTAAATTATAGTATTGATATAATGGTTGATGAAAAAATATTTGATTCTTTAAAGGAGTATTACTTTGATGGTTTTTATTTAGATGATATTATTGTCATCAAACCAAAATCTTTAAATTATCACGAATTTTCATTATTAATTGAAAATAAAGCCCTAATCATTGATAATCCATATATATCTGAGATATATAACTTCGGATCAAGTCTTGAAAATATTCAAACTATAATAAGATATTTATTTATAGTTATTACCCTTATTACATCATTATTGATATCCTCATATATATCCTTTAAAATAGATAATCATCAAAGACATATTGGAATTTTACGAGCGTTAGGTGTCCGTGCTAAAGACATAATATATATTTTTATTTTTGAAACTATGTTAATTTCTATTTTTTCGTTTTTATTAGCTCTCTTATCTTTTAGATACTTCTTAATTCTTGCTAATGATATATTTAGAAATCCTAGTGGATATTCTAATATGTATGATTTCGATATATTATATTTCAAACAATTCGATATTATTATTACCTTAATATTTTCTATAGCACTT
>CALFRW010000135.1 GCA_937919135.1 uncultured Haloplasmataceae bacterium | reverse complement strand
CAATTTCGCGAAATTGAATTTAAAAATTTTCTTACTAAACAAGAATTCGAATTACTAATTAACTATTTTAAACTAAGTCCTCGTGACCTTGAGAGTCAAACTAATATTTATTTTGATACCAGTGATTTTGCCTTAGCAAAACAAAAAAAAGCTTTAAGAATCAGATTAAAAGCTCAAGAAATCGAACTAACATTAAAAGAAGCAGTTGTAAAGGCAAACTTAGAAATTACTGACTATCTTCAAACAAACGATGTCGAGCTAATTTTTAAAACCCATACTTTACCTGATGGTGATGTAAAAAAAAGACTAAAATTATTAAATATTAGCATGGAATTTTACAAAATCGCTGAATTAACAACTGAGCGCTATGAATTTAAATTTGGTGATGACCTAATTGCCTTAGACAAATCATTTTATTATGATCATATCGATTACGAGATTGAACTTGAAACTAATAACTATGATTTAGGAAAAAAGAACTTTTATGAATTACTAAAAAAATTTCAGATAACACCAAATCCTCCCAAGCATAAAATAATCAGGGCTTTAGAATATAAAAAATCTCTGAACATTTCAGAGATTTAAATATTAATTTTTAAAGCTTCCTTTAATGATTCTAAGTAACTACAACTTATATTTTGCTTGCGACAAATTTCACCATCACACATTAATTGTTCACGAATATGTCGAGGTAAAAACGTCCTTATCTCTTCATCATTATAACCGATTTGTAACCTTTTATCATCAACGATTATTGGTCGTCGTAAAATACTTGGATTTTCAATAATAAATTCTAACAATTCATATGTCTTCATACTATCAATATCAATATTATTTTCACTAATAATCTTTGAACGTGTAGAGATAATATCATCAAATCCATTTTCGGTTTTATCAAGGATTCTAATTATGTCAGCCTTAGTTAGTTTAGTATTAAAGATATTGACTTCCTGATACTTTAATTTATTTTCTTCAAACCATTTCTTAGCTTTTCGACACGAAGCACAGCTTGGTGTCGTAAAGATCGTAATCATA
>CALFRW010000134.1 GCA_937919135.1 uncultured Haloplasmataceae bacterium | reverse complement strand
TTTAGTTTTTCTGTATATTCTAATAATGCATCATGTTCAAGTTTTCCTTCTTTATGTCCGGGATAAATAATAATAGTTATAATACCATTTTTTTTCAGGATTGAAAGTACTTCCTTGATAGCTTTTATTGTTGTTTCTTTATTAGTCGTTATCCTTTTATCACCATGTGGCAAATAACCTAAGTTAAACATTGCGCTCGTTATTTTGCCATAATGAACTTCAGGAATAATTGTTTTAACCTTATCATGACTAATTTTATGTAATGAAACATTATTTAGTTTATAAGTTTTTAAGAGTTGGTAAGTATTACTTATTGCTTTATCTTGAATATCAAAGCCATATACATGACCGTTATGATTTACCAGTTGTGCTAAAAATAAGGTGTCAAGTCCGTTTCCAACTGTTGCATCAATTGTAATATCACCTGAAGAAGTACAGGATTTAATTATTGTTTGTGCGAAATTTAAAACCTTTTCTAAATTCATGATAATCTCCCTTGATAGGTATTCCTTATTTTTAGTTCATTATCAATTCCGTTTAAGATTTCCCATTTCTTAAGACTCCACATTGGTCCAATGAGGTCTTCTCTAACAGCATCACCTGTTAAGCGATGAATTACTATATGCGGGGGTATTAATTCTAATTGCTTTACGACAATATCGATATATTCGTCTTTAGTTAGAAGCGGAAAGGGATTACTTAAATATTCACTCCCCATTCGGGTATTTTCTATGACATGAAGCAAATGAATTTTTATCCCTTGAATATCAAGTTTTACTAAATCCTTAACCGTCTTAATCATATCTTCTTTAGTTTCATAAGGGAGTCCGTTAATAATATGAGCGATAGTTTCGATGTTTTTAGAGCGTAATTTACTTACACCATCAATAAAGGTTTGGTAGTCATGTCCACGGTTAATTAGTTTTGCGGTCTTTTCATGAACTGTTTGTAAACCTAATTCAACAAAAAGATTAGTTTTGGTATTTAGTTCAGCTAAATATTCAATAACATCAGCTTCTAAACAATCAGC
>CALFRW010000133.1 GCA_937919135.1 uncultured Haloplasmataceae bacterium | reverse complement strand
TGAAGCTTCAGTTAATTGCGAAAGGAATAGAAAGCGAAAAACAATTAATGGAAATTAAGAAACTTAATATAATTTATGGGCAAGGAATATACCTTTCTAAATTAGTTACTTTCTCCCACTTAATTAATCATAAAGCTTAAGTTCTGAACTTAAGCTTTACTTTAATTTATAATTGTGTTATTCGACAAATAGTGATATAATCTTATTAAATTATGTAATTGAGGTGGAAGAAATGCATGACGAAAATCAAAATAATATTTATTGCGAAGATGATAGTATTAGTTTAAAAGAACTATTTTCAATCATTTGGAAAGGTAAAATACTAATCATCCTAGTCTCTATTATCTTTTTACTTATTGCTTTTATTGGGGGTAAAATTTATAATAATAAAAATGCTCAATTAATCTCAGTTGTATCTTTACAATGGGATGGCATCGATAATGGAGAGTTACCTAATAATCAAGAATTTAACCCTAATAATATGTTTTCTATATCAGTCCTAAATGAGGCTTTAAATCAAGCTGAGCTGAACAAGATAAATATCTCTGACTTAAGAAAGAACTTAAATGTCACGGGAATCGTACCCAATGATACGGTTGCTTTAATCGAACAAGCGTTAAAAAATGGTGAGAAATTTACCTATCATCCGACAGATTTCAGGATAACACTAAATCATGGTGCCCTTGGAGTATCCAAAAAACAAGGTATTATCCTTTTTGAAGCACTTAGAGAACAATTTCGCATAGACTTTGAAGAAAAGTATATTAAAAACAATACAATTTCCGAAATTTTCGTTGATAAATTAGGAACATTTGATTATGCCGATATTTATGATATTATTAATGCACAAATTCTCTTAATCCACAATGAAATAAACTATCTAAATGGTGATGATAGTAGTGTAAGTAACAATATTAAATCTAGCCTTAGTGCTTTAAAAATCAATGCTGACAGAATTTCAAAAACGATTGTTCAAGATGTGTTAGCTAGTTTAAATACTCCTAATTATCTACTTTCTAAAGATCCTGAATTAACTAAAGGTAGATATGTCACCCAAATTAGAGATTATGAATATAAATTAACAGAAAAGACTGCGATTAAAACCGATTTACAAACATTAATTGATACTTACAAAGGTGAACAAATTATTATTATTCCTGGAACTGACGTGCAATTTGAAACGAAACCTTACTTAAACACCTTATATGAAAAGTTAGTGAATACTAATGCAGAAATTGCGCGTATTAATACAAGCATTACCGAGTTGCAGGATAGAATTGCTAAATTACCAACTCCAACAGAACAACAATCAAGCTCATATAAAGCGCAAATTGAACAGCTGGAGTCAAAAATAACGCTAGCAATTGAAGAGGTTAATTTACTTACTAATAATACAATTGAAGTGATTGAAGAAAGTAATTCCTTAACAATGAAAAATTGTCTTAGAACCTTAACTATACCAAACGAGGTAATGCCTCAAAATATAATCTTAATTAGTGCCATAGGATGTATATTAGGATTTATGGGCAGTATCGCATTTATATTAATTAGAAATAACTATAAAACTAAACAGCAACTTTAAGATAAAAAACCCTACTTTTAATGTAATTTAAGTAGGGTTTTACTTTTTCGTTCGACAAAATACAAGGGGATTAGTGATAAGATAATAACTGCATATATTGATGCTGAAAGATATAAGGAAGCAGAACCTCCAGCAACCGTCCCCATGGATAAATATATTAGTAACAGAATTGAATTAGTAACAAAAGAAACACCTGTTTTAATCACAATTAAAATATCAAGAATTTTATTTTTTATCCACCCAGTCAATTGGATGATCCCTATACCTACATGCCAGGTAAGAAAAATAAGGAAAATAGTGACTTCAATATCCTGAAAAACAGTTAATTGTAAAATAATATATATTAATAAAAGAAGTGGAAAACTAAAAACTACTAGTGTTTTATTTCTAGATGTCATTATTTCCTATCCCTCCCTTTTTATGTGTAAATACATCATAATTGTTGAATCAAGGTTATAATATTGCATTTTAAAAGGGTACTGTTTAACTACGGTACCCCTCAAATATTGAAAATATTAATCAACTGGTTTTACTAAATAATTGCCTCTATTAGTTAATAAATGTTTTGAACCTTCAGCAATTGATGTTAATGGATGTTCAGAAATAGCAACCTTTAATCCTGTTCTTGCTTCAAAGAATTCTTTTACACCGTCTATTAAAGCACCGCCACCATTTATGACAATACCATGTTCAAAAATATCAGCTGCTAATTCAGGTTGTAAATTATGGAATAACCTTAAAACTCTATCAATTATTGCATCAAATGCTTTTACTAATATCGCCCGGACTTCTGACTGTTTAATTTTACTTCTACTCGGTAAATTAGTAGTCATACTTCGCCCGGCATAAGTGTATTCTATGTCTTCAACTATTTCCTCTCTAAGTGTACCTAAGTTAAGCTTAATCTTTTCAGCTGTTTTAACTCCAATTTCCATATTATATTTATACTTAACATATTTTATAATTTCTTGATCCATATGACTTCCAGCAACACGAACTGAATCCCAAGCAACAAGATCTCCTAATGATAAAACGCCAATATCAGTAGAACCTCCACCGACATCAATAACCATTGAACCCTGAGCCTTAAAAATGTCAATACCAGCACCAATAGCTCCTGCTTTTATTTCTTGTTCGACAAATACATCATTAATTTTAAGTTCCTGCCCTAAATCTCTCAGTGCTTTTCTTTCACTAGTTGTCATTTCCGAAGGACAACAAATTAATAAAGTGGATTTTTTTACATCGACATTTGTATCTTTAAGATTATTTATTACCGTTTCTAATATTACTTTAGTTCCAGTATAATCAGCAATCACTCCGCCTTCAAGCGGTTTAACAACTTGTATTTTAACATGTTCTTTTCCTAACATTTCATTGGCTTCATGTCCGATTGCGATCACTTTATTTGTAGCTTTATCAAAAGCCACGATTGAAGGTTCATTATAGACTATTCCTCTATTTCTAACATAAACCAAAGTATTGGCAGTACCTAAATCTACGCCAATTTCATATCCTTTCTTAGCCATCCTTTCACCTCACAAAAAATAAATTGTAAACATTCATGTCATACATTGTATAATTTTACCATATTGTCGTTTATTTGTCAAAAATTGTATATATCACTTAGAGAAAATAAAAAACTTTTTAATTTTTCTAAAATTTGAGCTATCAATCATTTTATTCTCAATTACCTTTAACGGATTATCGTTAAATAAAGTATTAGCATAATCTTCATTATAATGCGTTTTTACATATTCATAACCTTCATGTAAACTTAATGGTCGATTAATTAAATCATGTGCATCACTCGCGATAAAATGGACTAAATTATGATCTAATAGTTTTAATGTTAATTTATGATTTGGATGATTAGATTTTAAACTATTAACATTAACCTGGATATAATAACCTGCATTTACTAAGTCGTAAATAAAATTGGGGTTACGATGGGTGATGTCATAGCGTTCTGGATGAGCAATAATTACTTTGTAACCATCTAATGTTAAATTATATAATTCATCCAGGACATTAAACCGCCAGTAATCTGAATACGGAAAAAACTCTATTAAAACATAAGATGAGTTATTTAAGGTCTGGATAACACCATTATTTAAGCCCTCAGCAGTCGATTTAGTTAAATATACTTCACTCCCTGGATAAATATCAATATTTAGCTTATGAGATTTAATTAACGCTTTTAAAGTCTTTATTTCAGCTTCTATGACTTCTTTAGTGTTTAGGTAGTACTCTTCTCGGTAATGAGGAGTGGTAATAATCTTGTCGATATTAGCTCTTTCCGCAGCTTTAAGCATTTGAATTGCTTCTTCAACAGATTTTGCACCATCATCGATAGCGGGTATAATATGATTATGAATATCAATATACTTCATCAAAATCACCTAAGCTAATTATAACTGATTATTTGTTATAAGTAAACTTATTAATTTTCGCTCGATTGTTTTATCAAGTGGGATGTTAAGTGACATTTCACAATTATTACATAGTAATTGACGGTAATAATAACTTCTAATTAACTTATATTCATTATTAGCAAGCGTAAACAATACTTCTTGTTTATTTACTTTAATTATATCCGGTTTAGAATTATCCGTTAAATTAATTTTAGCAATAACTATTTCATTTTGACCTTTTCCTCTAAAGGTTAATTGTTGCTTATTTAAAAATGGCGTCATTTTTATTGAAGCAGTTAATTGTTCAAAACGGATTATTTCTTGATTATCAACCTTCCCAATTAAGCAATTATTTTCGTTTAATTTTAAATCTAATCCCGCAGCAAAATTAAATACTAACGTATAATCATGAGGTTCAAAACTAGATATCTCATCAATTAGATAAATTTGTTTATAAAAACAAATTAGACTACGTCTAATTAATACATCCTCGTAAAGTAAATGGAAACCACTTACATAAGCCAATTCATCTGTAAACAGATAATTAGTGATGATACTACTATTTATCTGACCTAAGAGATAATCATGAAAATCGACCATAATGGTATTTCTGTCTGTTAACATTAAGTAATTACGATAGTATAAGGTGAAGCTTAAATTATCATAATTATGATTACCATTTTTAAAGATTATTTTATAATAATCTTGATTAATTGTTTTACAATTTGCATAGATAAACAATTTAGCTTTATCAAATAATACATTTGAATATTGAAATTCTACTTCTTCACTTAATTCATACGGATACACAGGAAATATCTCCCCTGGAACAGTAAGATTATAAAGAAAATAGTATAACTCATCAAGTTTTGATTTAAGATATTTAGTTATATCTTCAGCCACAGCTGTTGATAAATAATCATATAAACGAGATAATTGGAAAAACAACTGATATCCAGATTTCCCCATATATTGTCCCTCTATCAGTAAACTATCTAGTTGGGAATATAAGCTTTTAAGTCCTAAATTTAGATACGGAGTAGAGCTATTTGCGATATAATATTTATTATAAACAATTGCGGCGATAATGATTGCGATAGCCTCCCTTGTCTCTACTAAAATGTTTATATGGCTCATAATAATGTTTATAAAGACATCATCTAAAATCATTAAATCTAATTCCTTACAAACAGTTAATAAATCGCAGACATTAATTAACCTTTCACATACCACTTCAACTTCATAACAATATTCACTATCACTCTTCGGATAATTTTGTTCATACCATAAATAAAAATAAGTCAGTGCTTTTTCGATTAATGAATCATCATTAAATTTCTCATAATAACTAAGACAATATTGAATCAAAGTGAGGTTGTGTAACCTCTTGCCATAGTTTGGTGTAAGTTTTTTTGCCCAAAGTGATTTTTGATATGGGTAGGACTTTAAACTTGGACTTACATTAATCTTGTTTGCTTGTAGTTCACTACAGACAAATTTTAATTGTCTAAGTGTTATATTATTTGTATGATTAAATAATCGCATATCGTCACCTTAAAATTGATAAATAATAAAATAATTATAGTTTTTTTGTGATTTACAAAGCATTTCTAAATAACTGTTAACAGCTTTGTCCTTATCAATGATAACTGCATCAATGTTGTTATTTTCAATTGTTTCGACAAACATCAATAGGTCAAAAGGAATTTTATCATTCAACATATAATCAACATATAAAAGTTCATCATTATCAGCTGTTAATAAATTAGCTGTTACAGTATTTAAAATAATTTTATCAGCTATCGTTTCACAAGTCATAAAATTATTAATGGTTTTACTTTGATTTAGATAATTACTAATTTCTAAGACTTGCTGATCGATACGAAAATATACATTCTGCCTCTTCTGATTAATTGATGTTAACGGTTGATATATAGTCGATCCAATACTAAATATTAACAATAAGATAAGAGCTTTTTCTAATATTTGTGTGGTTTTAAAAAAGCTAATCACAATCGCAAAAGTTAA
>CALFRW010000132.1 GCA_937919135.1 uncultured Haloplasmataceae bacterium | reverse complement strand
TCCTGAATTAACAAAGGCACTGCCTAAACCACCTACCTTAATGTAATCGGTGATAAGAGTGTCTCTATCAATAATAATATTCTTTAAACCAATAAATATTTCCTTGGGAGTATCAACAATAAATCCAAAAATAATAAATAAAAGCGTTAATCCAAAAATCACTAGATAATTAAACCTATTATTGTCGTGTTTCGCAATTGTCTTTCGTTTTAACCTATACCTCATAAATCATCTCCTAAATAAATTTATCTAATTATAACATATCCATATAATAAAAAAAAGACATTAAAAATGTCTTAAAAAGCAATTACAATTCCGCCATCATCTGCATAAGTAGAACTTAATCCAGACATCGGAACAATAAATATTTTTTTAAAATTGTATTTTACAGCTATTTTTTCCTTTAAATCCATTGCCCTTTCATAACAATTACAATGAGCAATTCCTAAAATTCGGTCTTTAAAATCCTTTACTTCTTCACCTATTGTATCAATTAACTTTAAAAAAGCTTTTTTATAACCTCTTACTTTATGAACAAGTCTAATTGTCCCAGCCTTTGTAGAGCCCATAATCGGTTTTATCGCTAAAAGTGAGGCTAATACCGCAACATAAGATTTTAATCTTCCTGCTTTGGCCAAATGACTTAAACTTTGTAGTAAAAACAAAGTTTCCATACTATCGATGTACCTTTCAACTTCAATGATAATTTCTTGGAAGTCTTTTCCAGCCTCAGCTAATTCCGCAATTTTTAAGGCAATCAATGTCTCCCCTACTGATGCACTTCGGGAATTAAAAACATAAATATTTTTATCATGGTTTTCTAAATAAATATCACGTGCTACTTTGGCACTATTATAAGTTCCGCTTAGCTCCTGTGATAACGTAACAATAAAAATATTATCCTCATCTCCTGCAAAATGTTTGATAAAATCTTCCGGTGATGGACAAGCAGTTCTAGGAGCTGTTGGCGCCTTTTTCATTTCTTCTATATATTCAAGAATTGATAAATTCTCGTCATCGATAAATTCTTTGTCCTCTAACATAAGGTGTAAAGGAACTAAACTAACATTTAGTTCAGATTTCATTTCTGCAGTCAAGTCACAACAACTATCTGCAATTATTTTGTATTTCATCATTTTCCTCCATTACTATGATAGAAAGAGAATACCATATTTTTTATGAAAAAGAAAGTAAATTAAAAATGTTTTGAATATCAAAGTGTAATATTTTTCCATTTCTATTATTTTGTTCATTTATTGCTTTTTTATCAGTTGTTTTTGCAGATTAGTAATATCTTGATATTTCTTTATTGCTTTCCTGCCAAGATCAGTAATTTCATACAAACCTCTACTAACACGATTAAACCAACCATAAAAATTTTTACTTAAAATAGAATTTGTTTTTTTAAGATCTGAACCATATTCACGCAATACCTTAGGAGATAACGGGCCTAATATCTCAAGACAACAGGCAATATATAAAGATTTCTCCCGATAAGCTGTCATTATTTTTTTCTTAACACTACCACCTTGATTTAAATCTAAAAGCCTTCCCGCAAATTCCGATTCTAAGTGGTTTTTTTTCTTTTTACTATTTTGTTGACTCTTTTTAATATCAAATAAATTGGGTTCCATTAAAACGCTTGCATGTGGACAAACAGAATTAAGCTTAACGCTTATTAATCCAACACCTAAACGTCTTAAAAGTAAGGTAAAATCACGATATTTTTTATATCTTTTTAAGATTTCCTCAGGAAGTGCAATATATACATAATCTGATAACCTTTGTCTTTTAATAATTTGTAAAATTAAATTCAGTGAGATCTTTAGTTTTAGTTCAACAATAACAATTTTTTCATCCTTTTTCGCAACTAAGTCACAATTATCAACCTCGCCATTAACAATAAAACCATTTTCTTCTAGTAAAGATTTTATTGGTTGATATAAATCAGTTTCATATTTCATAATTTAACCCAATATTCACTGCCATTATGCTTTCGATCTAAGAACCCATACTCAATAAGATATCTTCTAATAGTGACATAATCATGATAGACAACTTTGAGGATTTCATTAACTTCTTTTTCGCAATAAATTTTATTCGTTTCAAAGCGGGTAATAATATGCTGGAGTACAATAATAATCCGTTTTTGTTTTTTTGGAATAGTAATCAAAACATGATCTTTAAAGTATTTCTGTAAACAATCCTCTCTATCTTTTTCAGTTATCGCATATCTATCATCAATACTCGTTGCGCTTCGATGAATAGAAATTAATTTATCTTCCTTTTTTGTACTCATTCTTACCTCCAACAATTCCATTAATGAGAGATACATTTTTGCTTGTTTCATTCTTTCCCTTAATTGAAAGCGGTGATTACGAACCGTCGATTGACTACAGTTCATGGCCTTAGCAATTTCTTTATCGCTTTTCCCATCATAAAACTCCCGCATTAATTCCTTCTGAGTATCTGTTAATGCGGTATACTTCTTATCTAATTCAAGAAAAAAATGAAATGGCGAATGATGTATTTCTTTAATATGATTACTTATCGCATAATTTGCATCACACATCTCGCCTTTATTTTGATAAATAATGCCATCAATAAATTTTTCACCACAACACAAACAGACATACATTTTCTCACTAGTGTAAACATAACCATTCTTAATATCATCTATTTTCGCATTCCAAAATAATTCTGGGAAATCCATAAACATAACCACCTTTTGTTTATTCTATTATAAACATTATATAATATTGTTTATTGATTGTCGAGGTTTAGGTAGATTTAATCATAAAAAATCATATTTTACCTTATTAGTCCATTAAGCGACGAAGCTAGTGTTCTTTTCATGTTTAATGCATAAAGTTCAGAAGATTTTTTTTCGATATTGTCACCTTTTTTGAATTTTATCTAAAATACATTATATAATTAAATAAAGGTACTAGGAGGGGAAACATGAAGATATTTGAGTTTGATGCGGAGTTAAAAAAATTAGAAGGTAAAATACAATGGACCGTTTTTTATATTCCCTTTTCTGTAAAAGCAGAATTTGGTACAAGCGGTAGAGTATATGTCAATGTTTTTATCGATAGTTATCAATTCGAGGGAATATTGTTACCTAGTAAAAATGGTCATTACATGGTCTTTAATAAAGATATCCAAAAAATCATCAATAAAAAACCTGGTGATATAATCCATGTAAAGTTAGAAAAAAACCTCGATATTAAAGCCTTAACAATACCAGATATTATTATTCAAAAACTTAAGCAAAATGCTGACCTACTTCAAGCTTTTAATGCATTACCTCATTTAATTAAAAAAGAAGAAATAAATAAAATCATGAGCGCTAAAAAAGAAGAAACAAAGATACAACGACTTGATGA
>CALFRW010000131.1 GCA_937919135.1 uncultured Haloplasmataceae bacterium | reverse complement strand
AAAATTCTTTACCCTAGTATATATAAATACCCAAGATATGTCAATGTTTTATCCAAAAAAGAACTTATTTCAAGCTTTTGAAAAAAGTTCTTTTATCTTAAATAATTATTTGCGGATTCTCTGTTCTGTTTCTTTATCAAAGAAATGACAGTAATTTACTTTTAAAGCTAATTCAACCTTGGAACCAATTTTTAAGTCAGCCCGCGCATCAACTTTAGCTATTAGACGCTGATTATGTAAATTCGTATAAACAATTGTTTCTGAACCTAATAATTCAGCTACTTCAACATCAAAAGTAAATGTTGTTTGGGGATTTGCATCTAATTCAATTTGTTTATCAGAAATATGTTCTGGTCTAATTCCTAAAATAACTTCCTTATTTTCATAACCTTTGTTTTTTAATAAATCAACATGGGGTTTAGGTAATTCAATTTCGACATCCCCTACCTTAAATGTCCCTTTTGAAGTAAATGTACCATTAACGAAATTCATCGGTGGTGTACCAATAAAGCCACCAACAAAAATATTATTAGGATAATCATAAATTTCTTTTGGTTTACCTACCTGTTGGATGTAACCGTCTTTCATAACAACAATTCGCGTCGCCATTGTCATCGCTTCAATTTGGTCATGAGTTACATAAATTGTCGTTGTATCTAAACTTTCATGTAATTTAATTAATTCTGAACGCATTGTAACACGTAATTTCGCATCCAGATTAGATAAAGGCTCATCCATTAAAAACACTTTCGCATCTCTTACGATTGCTCTTCCTAATGCGACACGTTGTCTTTGTCCACCAGATAAAGCTTTTGGTTTACGGTCTAAATATGGTGTTAAACCCAAGATTTCGGCCGCATTATGAACTCTTGCTTCAATTTCAGCCTTCGGGATTTTACGTAATTTTAAACCAAAGGCCATATTATCATAAACATTCATATGTGGATAAAGCGCATAATTCTGAAATACCATTGCGATATTACGGTCTTTAGGTGCTACATCATTCATTAACTCGCCATCAATATATAATTCTCCTGATGTTATTTCTTCAAGTCCAGCGATCATTCTTAATGTGGTCGATTTCCCACATCCTGAAGGTCCTACTAAAACAATAAATTCTTTATGTTCTACATCAATTGAAAAGTCAAAGACAGCTTGGACTTTATTATCAAAAACTTTATTAAGATTTTTTAGTTGTACTGTTGCCATTAAGCTTCCTCCTTTGTTTATTACTTTAATTATAAAGTACTACTTTCAATTAGTAAATGGCA
Organism: uncultured Haloplasmataceae bacterium; assembly: GCA_937919135.1. GTDB lineage: Bacteria > Bacillota_I > Bacilli_A > Haloplasmatales > Haloplasmataceae > CALFRW01. The sequence continues at coordinate 1,105 of CALFRW010000131.1, read as the reverse complement.
GAAGTGCACAGATTTAATCGTCGATTAAATGTGCAAATTGTACAATTTATCTGGTAATTGAAAGGTAAACAATCAAAGCTTCTTGATAATTACGAATATTAAAATGCGTGTGCTCAATAAATTTATCGATTTTATTAATAAAAGTATTTCGATGCATAAAACATTTATTAGCAGCTAAAGTTGTATTAAAATTAGTCTCAAAATATGTTTTTACCACATTAATCATTTCTTGATCATTAACTAAAGACTTTAAAACATATTGTTTTAATTCATTTAGATAATCATAACTAAAATGGTTATATATACTTGATTTTATTAAATCTGCTTTATCAACAACTAAATTATGAAAGTCCTTAAACTTACGAAACAATTTTAAATCATATTGAAAATATGCTGGTAAATTCTGGTTTATTAGATAATAATCACTTTCAAACCCAACTATTGGAAGTAAAAAATCACTTTCGATCGATTGAAGCAGTTGTTTAAACTCAATTTTTTTTATTTTATTGTAAAATATTATATATACATTGTGATATTTTAAAAATGCGATGTGCTGATTAAACAACTCTTGGAGTAAACTTTCAAGTTCTAAAATAACTTCCGCATCTGTAGTTTTTAATAACTTAATAAAATAGTATTTTAAGTTTTTAGCCTCTGGTAATGTTTTACTGTCGCCAAATAAAAAAGGCAATAAGTTCTTAGCTTCCCTAAAAATTTTATCGCTTGTTAATAATTCAAACTGTGATAAAATCATGCTTAATTCATTATCAGTAAGGGCATTTTTCTCAATCCCAAAAAGCGCTTCATTATCATCAATAAAATAATAAAAGCGCGTAAAGTCATAATGTGTGATGTCTTCAAGATAATGGTTCTGATAAATTTTTTTTAAAGTATTTTTCATAAAACTCACCTGGAGTATTTTTTAAATTTATTGTTTTATCTAAAACTGGATGCTGAAATGTTAAAGCATGACAATGCAAATATAAACGTTTAGAACTTCGTCCTCCATACAAGTTATCACCTAATATTGGATGGGAAATATGACTTAAATGGACCCTGATTTGATGTGTTCTACCAGTATATAACTTGCACTCGATTAAAGACA
>CALFRW010000130.1 GCA_937919135.1 uncultured Haloplasmataceae bacterium | reverse complement strand
CCTGACCCAATTAAACCACCTAAACACCCAATACCTTTATACGGTATAGAGCCACCAAAATACTAAATTCATCTAAAGGAAGGGGATGTAAGAACGTAAATTCTTACATCTCTTTTTGTATATAGCTTGATTATTAGTCACAATAAAATAAAAATAAAGGTACCCACAAGAATGGATACCTTTACGCCAAATGCATGGTCACTAGTTCATGACTAGTTTTTCCTTATATAAAAATGCAACGTTTATAATTTTTTGTGTCCTAAAACCTAAAAAAGAGGTTAATAATTTAACCTCTTTTTTCCTGAATATACTTAGCGAGCTTCGACTATTAATTTAATCGCTGTTCTTTCTTCGCCATCAATCATAATGTCAGCAAATGCTGGAATACATATAAGATCTTTACCAGTTGGAGCTACATAACCACGTGCAATCGCAATTGCTTTTACAGCTTGATTAAGTGCACCGGCACCAATAGATTGGATCTCAACTATTCCGCGCTCGCGGAAGCAGTTCGCTAATGCTCCGGCTACAGAATTTGGATTGGATTTTGATGAAACTTTTAATACTTCCATAGTTTATGACCTCCTATATTTTTTATTACATTGAAAGTATATTCAATGTTAATTTTCATTATGACCATTAACCAATCATTTCTAAACTAATTAGTATTATCATAATTTAACCACATTATACTTGATTTGTATTGCGAAATTTGTCGAAAAATTCGTAAATTTTAAAAAAATCGTATTTTTTACAAATTTTTTTCAAATAAATTGATATTTTTAATCAATTTTGCCTTTTTTGTGTGTAAATCGATTGTTATTACTACAGCATTAAATTGAATTTCTCCTTCTTCAACAGGAGTAAATCGTGAAGGCATTCCATTAATAAATCGATTAATAACACTTTCACTATTTACACCAATGACACCATTTAAAGGTCCAGTCATGCCTACATCAGTAATATAGGCTGTTTCTTTAGGTAAAAGGCGGTAATCTGCAGTTGGTACATGGGTATGTGTACCGATTACAGCTGTAGCCCGACCATCGACGTAATATCCAAAAGCAATTTTTTCACTCGTTGCTTCAGCATGAAAATCAACAATAATAATTGGGGTAAGCTTTTTTACTTCATTATATATCGTGTCAAACTTGCGAAACGGGCAATCAATCGGAGTCATATAAGTCCTTCCCATCAAATTGATAATCGCAATTTTATGTTCATTATAAGAAAATATCTCATAACCTTTACCAGGTACACTTTCATCCATATTAGCTGGTCGCAATAAATTTTTTGCATCAGCAATAAAGTTAAAAATATCACGATTATCAAAGGTATGGTTACCCATCGTTAAGACTTGAATTCCTTCTTCAAGCAGCTCTTTATAAATTGCTTCTGTTATCCCTCTACCATGCGCTGCATTTTCTCCATTAGCAATAACAAAATTGATTTTATAATCCTGTTTTATTTTCGATAAATATTTTTTGACCGTTGTTCGACCTAAAGAACCATAAATGTCTCCAATAAATAAAATGTTCATTATATCATCTCTTTCTATTTAAAAAAATAAAGTGGGGTAACCCACTTTATAACTACTTTGCAACTTCAATAGCTCGCGTTTCACGGATTACCGTTACTTTGATAGTACCTGGATAGTTTAAATGTTCCTCAATTTTCTTTTTAATATCACGCGCTAAGCGGTGAACTTCCATATCATTTATATTATCAGGTTTTACTAAAACACGAACCTCACGTCCTGCTTGAATTGCATAAGATTTATCTACACCTTCAAAAGAATTTGAGATTTCTTCTAGTTTTTCTAAACGATTAATATAATTTTCGAGTGATTCACTTCTAGCTCCAGGTCTTGCGGCAGATAAAGCATCAGCAGCAGCTACAATTGTAGCGATAATAGATTTAGATTCTACATCACCATGATGTGATGCGATAGCATCTAATACGATGGGATGTTCACGGTATTTTTGTGCCAGTCGATGTCCGATTTCAACATGACTTCCTTCTACTTCATGGTCAACAGCTTTTCCAATATCATGAAGTAAACCAGCTCTTCTGGCTAATACTTCGTCCTCTCCAATTTCAGCAGCTAATTTACCAGCGATAAACGCTGTTTCAATTGAATGTCTTAATACATTTTGCCCATAACTCGTACGATAATTTAATCGACCTAATAATTTAACTAAATCAGGATGCATTCTTCCTATAGTTGTCTCGAAAACAGCTTCTTCACCTAAATCTCTAATATGAGTTTCAACATCACGTCTTGACTTTTCAACAACTTCTTCAATTCTAGCAGGATGAATACGTCCATCTTGAACTAGAGTTTCAAGGGCTAATCTTGCGACTTCACGCCTTATTGGGTCAAAACAAGATAATACGACAGCTTCAGGTGTATCATCAATGATTAAATCAACACCTGTTAGTGTTTCTATTGTTCTGATATTTCTTCCTTCACGACCAATAATACGACCTTTCATATCGTCATCAGGTAGACTAACTACGGATATGGTTTTTTCACCAGCCATATCAGCAGCAAACTTCTGTATCGCAAGTGAAATATATCCTTTAGCTTTTTTATCGGCTTCAAACTTAGCTTTTTCTTCTTCGTCTTTAATATATTGAGAAATTTCTACAGAAATTTCTTCTTGAACTTTTAGCATTAAAATCTCTTTAGCTTGTTCTTTTGTCAAGCCTGAGATTTCTTGTAGTATTTTATCCTGTTCAAGTAATTTCTCAATAATTTTTTCTTCCTTCTGTTTAATTTCATTCATTTTGTTTTCAATTTTTTCTTCTTTATAAGACAATTGCTCTTCACGACGATTAATATTTTTTTGTCGTTGATCTAAACTTTCTTCCCGACTTGTAACACGAGCCTCGAGCTCCAATACAATTGTCTTTCTTTCTCTTAATTCACGATCTGTTTCAATTTTGATCTTGTGTTGTTCTTCTTTAAGTTCGATCAAAGTTTGTCTTTTTTTATTTTCAGCTTCCTTAGTGGCTTCATCAATAATTTGTTGGGCTTTTTCTTTCGAACGAATTATTTTATTTTCGTAAACATAACTTCTAATAAAATATCCAATAAACGTTCCAACTATTGCTACTAACAAAATAGAGATGATAAAAGTAGATAATTCTATCAAAGGGTACACCTCCATATTATTTGTAAGCTAAGCACAGTTGGACAAAATGTATTCTTATATATTATCTTACATTTTTTTTCTATTCAAGTCAAGAAAAAATAATAATGATTACAATTAATATTATGAGAAAAAAAATGAAAAATTAGCCTTTATTTATTATAAAATCAAAAAAACCTATTAATAAACAGTAATTTATGTTTATTAATAGGTATAATTATTTATTCTTCATCAACTACAGCTTCCGATTTAGTATTGATAATTTGCAAATTTTCACGAATCTTTTGGCCTATTTCTTGAGAAATAAGTGGATTGTCACGTAAAAACTGCTTAGCATTTTCGCGTCCTTGACCTATTTTTTCATTATTATATGAATACCATGCTCCACTTTTACCGACGATATCAAATTCAACGCCAATATCTAAAATTTCTCCCTCTTTAGATATTCCTTCACCATACATTATATCAACTTCAGCAGTCTTAAATGGTGGGGCAACCTTATTTTTAACGACTTTTATTTTTGTCCTGTTTCCAACAATATCGGTACCTAATTTCAGTTGTTCAGCTCTCCTGATTTCTAAACGAATCGTTGAATAAAACTTAAGTGCTCTTCCACCAGGAGTAGTTTCTGGGTTACCAAACATTATTCCAACCTTTTCCCGAATTTGATTAATAAAAATAATAATTGATTTTGATTTATTAATAACAGCTGCTAACTTTCGCATTGCTTGAGACATTAACCTTGCTTGGAGCCCGATATGACTATCTCCCATCTCACCTTCGATTTCAGCTTCAGGTACTAAAGCAGCCACTGAATCAACTACGACTAAATCAATCGCATTACTTCTTATAAGTGCTTCAGCGATTTCTAGTCCTTGCTCACCTGTATCTGGTTGTGATAATAATAAATTTTCAATGTCGACACCTAGGTTTTTAGCGTAAGTAGGATCTAAAGCATGCTCTGCATCGATAAATGCAGCATTGCCCCCTAGTTTTTGAGCTTCAGCTATCGCATGTAATGCAAAAGTTGTTTTTCCTGAACTTTCAGGTCCATATATTTCAATGATTCTACCTCGTGGATACCCCCCGATTCCTAAAGCGGCGTCTAAAGCAATCGAACCTGATGAAATAGTATCTATTGAAATATTAACATCAGCACCTAATTTCATGATCGCACCTTTACCAAATTGTTTTTCAATTTGTTTAAGGGCACTATCAAGCGCTGCTTGACGATTATTATTTGCCATAAAGTTTCCTCCTTTATCTAACGTCATTTATTTATACGTCCTTAATATCTATTTTACCTTAATATTTTGACATTAGCAACAATTTTGTAAACATTTGTTCGAAAGCTACTTACTTTGTTAACAATATTATTGCTTTATTTTTTCTTAAATAATCCAAACCAGAAATTACAGTAAAGAAAGTAGCAATTACCATTAAACTATCAGCGACAAGGTGTAAAAAATCAAACTGTGTAAATATCAAATAATTATTAGTTGATCGTAAATCAAAGACAAAAAGAACAATAACTAATACGATTTGGGATACGGTTTTAATTTTTCCTAGTGAACTAGCAGCAATTACTTTACCATCAGATATCGCTAGTAAACGAATACCAGTTACCATAAACTCGCGAGCAATGATAATAATCGGAATAAACGCTGGCATTAAATGAAGTTCAACTGCCATAATAAAAGCACTAGCTACAAGTAATTTATCTGCTAATGGGTCCATAAACTTACCAAATGTCGTGACAATATTATTTTTCCGCGCTATATGTCCATCAAGCCTATCAGTATAGGCAGCTATTGAAAATATTATCACTCCAATAATGTTTTCCCATGATATTTTATGATTTAAAATAGTTATCGTCTGATCTAAAAATGAAAGATAAAATACCAACACAAATACCGGTATTAAAAAGATTCGGAGTAAAGTCAGTTTATTAGGTATATTCAAAAAGATCACTTCCTTAAATAATATCATTTAAATTATAACATAAAATGGAGTAAATCTACATGAAATTTTATCTTTTTGAGATATATGGATTATCCTTTATGTAGAAACGCCACAGTCGATCTTTATCCTCTAAAGCATAGTCAATATTGATCCTTTTTGTTTCCACAATATCCTTTACAAAATAACCATCATCAATAATATACATATTTTCACTTTCAACTAAATCTAAACTGTTAAAACGCTTATCAATGTTAAGCGTCTTACATAATTTCCCCGGTCCATCGGTTTTTCCTTCACAAAAGGATAGCGGTTCAACAGCTCTTATTAAAACTGCTTCTGGAACACTATCTAGATTAGCTGTAATATTAAGCATATAATACATACCATAAATCAAATAAATATATAAACATCCACCAATTAAGTATAAAGGTTTTGTTCTTTCAGTGCGGCGGTAATTATATGCATGGCAGGCGCGATCATAAGCTCCACCATAGCTTTCAGTTTCAACTATTCTAAAGCTTTTGTTATCTAAGCATAGGACCTTTCCAAGTAAGTTTTGTGCTAAATTATATGCATCAGTTAAATAAAAATCTCTTTGTAAACGCATTATCTTCTCCTATTGGCATTCTATTTTTTATAAGAAAAAACTCCCCTAATTGGAGAGTATTATCAGTTAAGGTGCATATATAGTATTCATATAAGCCATGTTCTGTACCTTTGTACTAAGCGGATGCCTCCTCGTACTCCAGTGGTAATCATCTATCTACAGAATTATTCTGTCTTTTGAATAAGTTCAATTCCCTAAACAAAAGTTCCCCTACCAAATTTGGGTTTCTCGCTCGTGGGGTTTACCAACGTTCCACCTTAAAAATTTCTTTTTAAGTATCGTCTCTGTGGCACTTTTATAAGTAATCCTACCATGCTTATAAAAAGTTTAGGTAGTTTCCTAGCCGTAAGCATGCTTCCCTAACTTATGGTTTCATTAGGCACGAACACTACAAGCATCTCAGCTTGTGCGAGCATGGACTTTCCTCATCAAAGTTAAAACTTTAACGCGATTACCCGAATACTACACTATTATATTATACCTTTTTTCAAAGTTTAGTCAATTAAATTTTCTATGTAAATATA
>CALFRW010000129.1 GCA_937919135.1 uncultured Haloplasmataceae bacterium | reverse complement strand
TTTTGGTATTTAGTTCAGCTAAATATTCAATAACATCAGCTTCTAAACAATCAGCCCGAGTCGCAATGGATAAACCAATTATATCTTTATGATAATTTAGTATTTTTTCGAATTTTTCACGTAATATATCTACAGGAGCATATGTATTGGTATTGGCTTGAAAAAAAGCAATATATTTTGCTTTAGGCCATTTTTTATGCATCAACTGCTTTATAGTTTCAAATTGGGTTATTAGGTTATCTTCTTTATCACCAGCAAAATCACCACTACCTGTAGGAGAACAAAATGTGCAGCCGCCAAATCCTGCCTTACCAGTTTTATTAGGGCAAGTAAAACCTGCATTTAAAGCTACTTTAAATACTTTTTTATTAAATCGTTGTTTAAAATATTCATTTAAACTATAATAACGTTTGTTTTTATATGTAATTTCCATTAAATCACCATCTTTATTTTATCATAAAAATAAATATTTTGTTTAATTTGCCTATTTTGGTTTAAAAATAAGTAAAAATTAGTTAAAATAGTAATAGTATGTTTTAGAGGTGATACTATGACAGAAAAATTGAATAATATTCTTTTTCATCCCTCAAGAATCGGACAGTATAAAAATGTTAATATATTTAAGGTGCTTTTATATCTTTTTATATTATCGATTTTTTCAATTATCATTACAGTTATTGATATCGTGAGTAATCCAGAATTGACCATAGCACATAAGAATCAAGTTGAAACATATACTGGCTTTGATTTTGATATCGCAAGCGATTTACCAAGTTGTTCCCTAAAAGATAAGGTTTATACTTGTGCTGAAGGAGCAACAGAACCCCAAGAATTAGGGACTGTATTTAATATGATTAAAGTTGTATCTGATGTTAATGATGAAATGCAGAGTTCTGGTTATTTTTATTATTTGAAATTTACGAAGAATCAAATAATATTTAAAGACCGTATCGGAGCACATTATCGAATTCCTTACGAAGATTTACCGAGTAAATGGCAAAACTTTGATTTTGAAGCGATAAAAAATTCAAGTCATCCAAGTGATGAACTTTTTAAGTTATTTATTGGTGGTTATAATCAAGTTATTCGTAAGTTTACTCCATATATATTAATTATAAATATTTTAGTTACTTTTGTGTTAAAATTGTTAGAGTTACTATTTTTTAGTATTTTCTTTTATTTATTATATCGCAGGTTTAACTTTAAATATCTTCAACTATTTAAGATTACCGTTTTTGCGCAAACTTTACCAATTACACTTGTCGTGATCTTTAATTTATTGGGAATTAATGTGTTTGTTTCTTTCTTTGCGACTTTGTTAACATTTATTTATGTTTATCTAGCAGTTATTCATAATATTCCGCGAAGTCGGGAATTTTAAAAAAATGTTTAAAAAAAGTTGCATAAATTAAGTGATAATTATATAATATATATATGAATCATATAAAACAATGAAGAGGAGTACTAGCAATTTCTTTATTTGGAGAGACTGACTGGGTGGTGAAAAGTCAGATAAAGTATTGTGAACTCGCCTTGGAGGAATATATGCGAAGCTTAGTAGTATATATCGCTAATCTGGCGTTATAGATTTAAGTGGTGAGGGAAGTTCTCACAACTAGGGTGGTACCACGTAAATATGCGTCCTTAGATTTAAGGATGCTTTTTTAATTTAAGGAGGTTGAAAAATGTATCATCATCGAAAGTTTGAAAAGAAATGGCAAGAATATTGGCTGAAAAACAAAACATTTAAAACAGAAAGTAATAGTTCTAAACCAAAATTTTATTGTTTAGATATGTTTCCTTATCCTTCAGGAGAAGGACTTCATGTAGGGCACCCAGAGGGTTATACCGCAACTGATATTATCTCCCGGATGAAGCGTATGCAAGGATATAATGTCTTACATCCGATAGGTTGGGATGCATTTGGACTACCAGCAGAACAATATGCGATTAAAACTGGAAATGACCCTAGGGTCTTTACTAATAAGAACATTGACTATTTTCGTCAACAAATCCGCGCTTTAGGTTTTAGTTATGATTGGGATAAGGAATTAAGCACTAACGATCCAGAATTTTATAAAACAACACAGTATATCTTTACTTTATTATATAAAAAAGGTTTGGCTGAAATTAGAGAAGTAGATGTTAATTGGTGTGAAGAATTAGGAACTGTTTTAGCTAATGAAGAAGTTATTTTAAAAGATGGAAAAATGGTTAGTGATATAGGTGGTTTTCCAGTTGTTAAGAAACCAATGAAACAATGGGTTCTTAAGATTACCGAATATGCAGAAAGGTTACTAAAAGATTTAGAGGACCTTGATTGGCCTAATGGTATAAAGGAAATGCAAAGAAATTGGATCGGTAAAAGTATTGGTGCGAGAATTAATTTTCCGATAAAAGATACAGAATATGAAATTGAAGTTTTTACTACAAGGGCTGATACTTTATTTGGGGCTACATATGTGGTCTTATCACCAGAACACCCTTATGTAAAATCGATTACGACTGAAAAACAAAAGCAGATTGTCGAAAGGTATATTGACGAAGCTAAAGCTAAAACAGAACTTGAGCGAACAGAATTAAATAAAGAAAAAACAGGTGTTTTTACAGGAAGCTATGTACTTCATCCAATCACAAAAGAATTATTACCAATCTGGATTGGTGATTATGTACTTATTAGTTATGGAACAGGTGCTGTTATGGCTGTCCCAGCGCATGATGAAAGAGATTATGAGTTTGCGAAAAAATATCATTTACCAATTCGTCAAGTTGTTGAAGGGGATATTTCTAAAACAGCTTATATAGAAGATGGAAAGCATATTAATTCTCAATTTCTTGATGGATTGACAAATGAAATTGCGATTGATAAAATGATTGCTTATTTAGAAGCCCATGGCTTAGGTGAAAGAAAAGTTAATTATAAATTACGTGATTGGTTATTTAGCCGTCAACGTTATTGGGGTGAACCTTTCCCAGTAATTCATTGGGAAGATAATACTATTTCTGTCCTTGAAAAGGATGAATTACCGTTAACTTTACCACATGTAAATGATTTCAAACCGACAAAAACAGGCGAAAGCCCACTCGCAAAAGCTAAAGATTGGTTAGAGGTTGTTAGAAGTGATGGGGTAAAAGGCAGACGTGAAACTAATACTATGCCACAATGGGCGGGCAGTTGTTGGTATTATATCGGTTATATCCTTAATCAAGGTGATAATAATTTCTTAGATATTGATAGCAAGGAAGCAAAAGAATTACTAAATAAATGGTTACCAATTGATTTATATATTGGTGGAGCAGAACATGCTGTTTTACATCTATTATATACTCGTTTCTGGCATAAAGTTTTATACGATTGTGGCATTGTTCAAGATAAAGAACCATTTACGAAACTCTTTAATCAAGGTATGATATTAGGAGAAAATAATGAAAAGATGAGTAAATCACGTGGTAACGTGATTAACCCTGATGAGATAGTGACAAGTCATGGAGCCGATAGTTTACGGATTTACGAAATGTTTATGGGACCACTTGATGCTTCTAAACCTTGGTCAACAGCGGGTCTTGATGGATCACGAAGATTTCTTGAAAGAGTATGGCGCCTATATGTAACTGATGCTAATGAATTATCGGAATCAATTGTTGATAAGGCTAATGATGATTTAACAAGAATTTATCATCAAACCGTTAAAAAGGTAACTGAAGATTATGAAACACTAAACTTTAATACCGCAATCTCACAAATGATGATTTTTATCAATGAAGTTTATAAACAAGAATATTTTCCAAGAGAATATGCTTTAGGATTTATAAAATTACTTAATCCAATCGCGCCTCATATTACCGAAGAAATCTGGTCAATACTAGGTCATAAAGAAACAATTAGTT